>JANNUM010000490.1:0-3518 GCA_031395235.1 Chloroflexota bacterium | reverse complement strand
CTTCATTGCTCGCGCTCTTGTGCCCGGTCCGGACCCCATGGGCTGGCTCGGGACGATGGTCCTGGGCATCGTTGGATCTTTCGTCGGCGGGACGCTGGCAGCGCTGCTGCTCGGCGGCACGCTCGAGCTCTCATCAGCCTCGATCATCGGCTCGATCATCGGAGCGATCATCGTGCTGTTGGTCTGGCGACAGGTCGGCGGTCGCGCCCGCACCACGGTGTAGCGCTTAGTGGTCCGGCTGCGGCCCCAGCGAGGGTCGCAGCTGGGTCACGGGCACCCAGTACTCACCAAAGCGGTTCTTGACCAGCCACTCTTCGCCGGTCGACGAGCCGCGAATGAGCTCGGCTTCTTGCCAGATGTCTGCGACCGGAGATCTGTACATCACCTGCGCGCCCTTCCGTAAGTCGAGTTTCGTTGCCATCAGCGCTTCGGAACGATAGCCGCTTCGCTCCCCGCCACACGACGGACGTATTCGCCGAACATGGGCTCGACGAACTCATAGCGCCCCCGACCGAGTCGCGTCACGAGTCCGCGCGCTCGCAGTGACTCAAGCGCGCGCAGGACCTCGGGCCGCGGGACCGCGGGTGTCGTGTCCGATGCGAACAGCACGGCGCCCTGCGCGACGCGTGTCGCGACGAGCTGAAGGTACTTCTGCTTCCCGAGCTCCGACCAGTGCAGCGCGAACGGGCGCTCGAGCTCGCGCAACGCCTGCTCGTAGGCGATCCCCAAAAGGTACGCCGTCACGACACGCTGCGCGGCGTCACGCATGAGGTAGTAGAGCGCGGCGCACACCTGCATCGTGTCCTGCGGATGACCGCCGGTCGCGTCGAGCAAGCGGTCGACACTCGTGTCGTCGATCGCGATCCTCTTCGCCGCGAACTTCTCGCGCAGGTACGTGAGCCAGTCGTCCGGCGCGATGCCGAAGCGATGCCCGCCGGCCTCGGCGAGATCGATCGGGACCGCGAACCGGTAGAACGCGCGACCCTTCTCGCTGAAAAGCTGCTCGAGGATCCCTTCTTCCGAGCCGAGGAATGCGTACGCGACGCCCTTCTGGGCCTGGAAGCGCGTCCGCATCACGTCGAACACGTGCGGGCCGAGGCGGCCCGCAGCCTGGAACTCGTCGAGCGCGATGATGACGCGCTTGCCCGTCCGCGATGCGAGCGTCCGCGGCAGATCGAGCGCGCCGTCGAAGAAGCGCTGCGCGTTGGTCTCGCGCGCGAGCTGGAGCGCGAGCTCGATGTGCTCGTAGCGCACCTTCACCGAGGGGCGCAGACCCGCGGCGACCGCCTTCGCCTGCTCGAAGGAGCGCTCGATCCCCGAGACGTTCTCGAGCACCGCATCGATGAGCCGCTCACCGAGACCACGGATGTCCGTCGCCCCAAGGCAGTCGACGTAAGCGGTGTGGGCGCCGCGCCGCCGGAGACGCCGCAGGACCTCGAGGATGATCGAGGTCTTGCCGATGCGGCGGGGCCCGGCGACCAGCACGTGATTGCCATCGCCCAGACGCTCGACCAGCCGGCGGATATACGTCTCGCGCCCGACGAGGTCGGACGCCGGGACCGGCCCGCCCACGGGAAAGTGAGGCGGGGGAGCGCTCACCCGCCCGAATGGTCCCGGCATGGTGCGAATATACATGGGATGTATCAATAGGCATCACGCGATGCGTCCACACCGCTGTGGGAGCATCGATGGATGGGTTTTTCTTCCTGGCTCTTCAGCAAGCCGGATCCCGAGGCGCGACGGCGGCTCGAGCGCGCGGTCGCGGACGTCGATCGCGAGCTCGCCGCGAACCTCGAGCTGACGTCCATGTTCGATCAGACACATCAGGCCGTGGTGCTCGAGAACGGCGAATTCATCCGTCACGGCGCGACGATCGAGGCCGGCCTCGCGGCCGCCTACGGCCCGCTGGCGGATCTTTATTCCCGCGTCCCCGGTACGGAGTCGGCGATGGAGCGACGCGGCCCGGCGAACACGCTTCGCGACGACGATCGCCTGCTCATCGAGACGTGGGAGGGCGACGCCCGGACCGCTCAGCGCGTCCTCCGCGAGGCGTTGGCGGCGCCGCGGCTCTCACCGCTCGCGACCCTGCTGAGGTGCTTGCGTGGGGTGCTGCCAAGCAGGCGGTGAGCGAGCGCCCTACTGGCACGAGGAGTGCATCCGTTACAACTCGCGCATGGCAGGCACGGGCCGGTCCACCTTGGGACGCTCATATCGCTCGTATCGCTTCCCACAACAGAGGAAGGGCGGGCGTCTTTCGCGTCGCCCTGGGGGCGGGCAACGCCTCGGGCCGCTGGCTGGTGGGATCAGCGCCTTCTTCCTCGCCATGCTCGCGATGGGAGGCGTCGCGGCGGCCGCGATGATCGGGTATTTCACGGCCGACCTGCCGGCGGCACGCGACCTCGCCACGGTCCCGGTCTCCTTGACGACAAAGATCTACGACCGCTCGGGCGAACATCTCCTCTATACGCTCGAGGATGAGCGCCGCGAGCTCGTTGGCCTCGACTCGGTGCCGAAGATGATGCAGGACGCGACCATCGCGATCGAGGACAAGTCGTTCTGGACCAATCCGGGCATCGATATCGGCGGGATCATCCGCGCGCTGAACGCGAACGCCGCGAGCGGCACGATCTCGCAGGGCGGCTCGACGATCACGCAGCAGCTCATCAAGACGCGACTTCTGTCCGATGAGCCGACCTTCACGAGGAAGATCAAGGAAGCGATCCTCGCGCTCGAGGCCGCGCGCACTTTCAGCAAGAGCCAGATCCTCGAGATGTACCTGAACCAGATCTACTACGGCAACCAGGCCTACGGCATCCGGGCCGCGTCAAAGACGTACTTCGACCAGCCCGACCTCGCGAAGCTCACCCTCGGGCAGATGGCCATGCTCGCGGGTCTCGCGCAGCGTCCGTCCGATTACGACCCGGTGCAGAACCCGGCCGCCGCGAAGGCGCGGCGCGCGGACGTGCTCAACGCGATGGTCGAGACCAACTACATCACTGTCAGCGAAGCCGAAGCGGCGAAGGTCGAAGCCATCGTCGTAAAGCAGGCGTCGACCTCGCTGTACGCGGCGCACTTCACGTTCCGCGTTCGCGAGCAGCTCATCCGCGAGATGGGCGAGAAGGCCGCGTACCGCGGCGGCTACGAGGTCTTCACGACCCTCGACTGGAACATGCAGCAGCTCGCCGAGAAAGAGGTCCGCGAGCACGTCGACGGTCTCAAGGGCTTCAACGTCAACAACGCTGCGCTCATCACGATGGACCCGACGACGGGCGAGGTGCTGGCGTACGTGGGCAGCTACGACTACTACGGCAGCACGCCGAAGATGCAGGGCGACTACGACCACGCCGGCATCGCCTACCGACAGCCCGGCTCGACGTTCAAGCTGTTCACCTATCTGACTGGCATGCTCAAAGCGGGAATGACCACATCGACCCGGCTTTACGACATCGGGTGGTCGATGCCCGACGGGAGCGGCACCGTCTACAAGCCACAGGACGCGACGAAGGAGCAGCACGGTC
>JANNUM010000488.1:0-1758 GCA_031395235.1 Chloroflexota bacterium | reverse complement strand
GCGACGAAGGGCCCTGGTCTGCCCTGGCGATCAGGCTGCTCTGCGAGAACGCCATCGGGGCGCTCAAGGGACGCCTCCGCGTGATCTTTACCGCCAACGCGCTGGCGGCCGAGGTCGAACGCCGCAATTCGTGGATCGATTCCCCGAACTCCGTCGATCTGGATGGGGTCTTCCCGGGCAACAAGGACGGCTCGCACAGCGAGCGCGTCGCGGCGGCCATGGCCCCGTTGATCGCCGACAGCGATGTGGTCATCGACCTTCACGGCGGCGGCACGTGGTGCGTCAACGCCTTCGTCAAGCGCTTCGAGGGATCAGAACAGCTCGCGGCCGACCTGGGCGCGCCCTTCATCAGCAATGCCCCCAACAAGCCCGGCGGCCTGACGACCTACGCGAAGTCGCTGGGGATCAAGGTCGCGAACGTCGAGGTGGGCGGGCGTTCGAGCCGGGAGATGTATTGGACCGACCGCAACGTGAAAGGCCTCGAGCGCGCGCTCGTGCGGCTCGGCGTCCTCGCACTCGATAAGCCTCCCGCTCCGGCGGAGAAGGCCACCGACGTCAGCAGCACGGAAGCCGTGCGCGCCAAGGTGGGCGGCATCTTCGTTCCCACCCTCCGCGAGGATGCTGTCGGCACCATCATCCCTATCGGCACCGAGATGGGAAAGATCCTCGACCTGCACACCCTCGCCGAGCTGCAGGTCTTCACCGCCCCGTACGAAAAGACCGCCCTGATGCTCATGCGCCCCCAGATCTGCACCGTTGAAGGCTCAGCTCTGGTCTATGTCGTCGCAAGACCGGACGCCTCGGCCCAGCGCATCGTGTCGTAGGCGTCCGCATTCGCATGCAACGCCAGTGGATGCGGATCCGATTCCGTTACCCAGCAGGTACGCCTGAGGAAGGCGTAAGCAGGAGCGGGGCGACCCCGCTCACCACGGCCAATCCCGGACATCGATCTGCGGTCGACGCTGCCGCTCGTGGAATAGATGCGTGAGGAAGACGGTGGTCACGGGGTCCTCGCGCAGGTGCGCGTAATAGACGACATACGGCAAGCCAGCTGGAAAGCGCCGCTGGCGGACGACGATGCGTGCATCTTGCTTCAGGGGTGGCGCGGCCTCCGGGAGGAAGCCGATGTCGCGCCGCAATGTGTCCAGCGCCGCGAGGAAGTTGTCCAGCCAAGCCTCGGGCGCGTTCTCGCCGAGCCAAACGATCCGTGCGATGACTGCGGTCTCGAACGCCGGTCGTGGCTCGACGACCGCCATGCGCCTACGTCCCGGTCCTCACGGCGCGCTGCGCCGCCGCGCGCTCGCGGATGCGCGCCCGCGCCTGCTCCGCCGCCTCAGCGATGCGATCCCAGCTACCGACCGCACGGTCGCCGTCAGCGATGGCCTGCGCATCGGCCCAGGCTTGCGCCAGTTGCCAAGCGGAAGCGGCCGCGTACTCCTCAACGAGCTGCTCAGTGCGAAGGCCGCTTCGCAGGAGTTGGCGTGCGCCGTCCGACGTGCTGGCGAAGCCACGCCGGGCCGCGAACCGTTCGACCTCCTGCCACTCGGGATCTGTGACTGAGATGCTCCGAGGTCGCGCGGGTCCGCGGCCCTTCGCGCGGGGCTTCGTTGCGCGCTTACGCGTACCCTTGCCCATCGGCAACCCCTCTTATTAACAATTCATAAGAAGTCATAGCACGGCGATCGCGGCCCCGCAAGCCACCAGGACAAGG
The DNA here is from genome assembly GCA_031395235.1 of Chloroflexota bacterium. Lineage (GTDB taxonomy): Bacteria > Chloroflexota > Limnocylindria > P2-11E > P2-11E > CF-39. The sequence goes on along the minus strand of JANNUM010000488.1, from coordinate 47 downwards.
GTGACCCAGGTGCCCGCCAAGACCACACTGCGTTGGAAGACCAAGAA
>JANNUM010000486.1:0-5962 GCA_031395235.1 Chloroflexota bacterium | reverse complement strand
CGGTCCCGCCGACCCCGCCGCCACGCCGAGCGCCGTGGAGAGCACGCCGTCGATGCCGCTCGCACCGCGGTTCCCGATGACGCGCAGCGCGCGGGCGGATCCGCGCGCGAAGGCGTCGAGATCGCGCACGGGCATGCTGTTCCCCACCACGAGCGTGGCTCCGTCGGGAAGGCCCGCGACGAGCTGCGCGACGGACCGTCCCTCGAAGGGCTCCGCGAGCGCGCCCAGCCATCCGTCCAGCGCGTCGCGCGCGCGCCGGTCGATGGCGAGCCAGCGTTCGGTCCACACGTCCCGGCGCGAGGCGCCCGCGCCGAGCGCGTCGGCGAGCGCGTCGCACGCGGCGCGCAGGTCGCCCACGACGAGGTCCCGCGCGAAGAAATCCGGATCGTTCCATGCCGCGTCGCCAGGGAGCAGCACCTGGCGGACGGCGGCGTGGCGCGCGAGGTAGCCGTGGAGGACCTTCGACGTCGGCGCGTCGCCGAGACGGAGCACGAGCTCGGGCGCGAGCGTCTCGGCCGTCGCGCCGTCGCGCAGAAATGCGTCGTACGCCTCGACCACGAGCGATCGGTCGTGCGGTCCGAAGCGTAGGAGCGAGAGCGGATCGGCGACGATTGGAAAGCCGGTCGCGCGCGCGAGCCGCGCGAGCGCCGCCGGCAGGTGCGGGTCGTCCTGCGGTCCGCAGACGATGAGCCCGCGCTCGACGCGAGCGACCTCGGCCGCGAGCGCCGCGATGGCGTCGCCGTCGGCCGGCCGCTGGGCGCGCAGGCCGAGCGGCGGGGCGGCGCGGGACGCGATCGGCGGGAGAGCGTCGGGCGCAGGGAGCAAGGGCTCGCGTAGCGGAATGTTCAGGTGCACCGGTCCTGCGGGCGGCGCGATCGCGCTGGCCACCGCCCGCGTCGCCACGCTCCACGCGTAGCCCGCAAGATCGTCGCTTCCGTCCGCGAGGGCCAGCTCGTGCGACCACTTCGCATAGCCGCCGTACAGGCGCAGCTGATCGATGGTCTGGGACGCGCCCGCGTCGCGCAGCTCGGGCGGCCGGTCCGCGGTGAGCACGACGAGCGGCACGCGCCCCTGCCGTGCCTCGACGACCGCCGGGAAGAAGTTGGCGGCGGCGGTTCCCGAGGTCGCGAGCAGCACGACCGGCGCGCGGCGCGCGCGTGCCAGCCCGAGGCCGAAGAACGACGCGGAGCGCTCGTCGAGGTGCGTCCACACGCGCACCGCGGGATGGCGGTCGAGCGCGAGCGCGACCGGGGCGGACCGCGACCCCGGCGCGACGCACGCGTCGCGCACGCCCGCCGCGGCGAGCGCATCGACCAAGGCGGCCACGAAGCGATAGGTCGCCGCGGGGTCGGCTTTCACGACGCGCCCAGGGCCTCGAGCATCGGCCGCAGCTTCGCCTCCGACTCCGCGAGCTCGGCCTCCGGGTCCGAGCCGGCGACGATGCCGCAGCCCGCGAAGAGCCACGCGTCGCCCGGGCGCGCGAGCGCGCAGCGGAGCGCGACGGCGAGATCTCCGTCGCCGCGCTCGTCGACCCAGCCCAGCACGCCGCCGTACCAGCCGCGGTCGAAGGGCTCGCGCTGCGCGAGCGAGCGGAGCGCCGCCTGGCGCGGCACGCCGCAGACCGCGGGCGTCGGATGCAGCGCGGCCGCGAGGTCGAGGAGCTCGACGCCCGCTCGCACCCTGCCGCCCACGTCCGACGCGAGGTGCCAGACGTTGGCGAGCCCGATGAGACGCGGCATGTCGCTCTCCGTCACCACGTCGCAGAACCCCTCGAGTGTGGTTCGCGCGGCGCTGACGACGAGGTCGTGCTCCGCCCGCTCCTTTCCGCTCCGCGCGAGTGCCTGTGCGCGCGCCGCGTCCTCGCCGGCGTCGGCGGACCGCGGCGCGGTGCCTGCGACGCAGCTCACCTGCGCCGCACCGTCCGCGAGGCTCACGAGCGACTCCGGGGTCGCGCCCACCAGGCAGGAGTCGCCGCGGCCGATGGCGTAGACCGTGCACGCCGGAAAGCGGCGCGCGAGCGTCGACAGCGCGCCCTCCGCGACGGCGGACGCCAGGTGCACGCGGACCGTGCGCGCCAGCACGATCTTCTGGAAGAGTTCACGTTCGATCTCCTCGCGCGCGCGCGCGACGTCCTCGCGCCATCGCTCGGGCGAAGGGAGCTCGGCCGTCCGCTCGATGGCCACGGGCGACTCCTCCTGCGGGGCGTGCTCCGCCTCGAGCTGCGCGCACATACGCGCGACGTCGTCCAGCGCGCCGCCGTCGCCGGACGCGACCGCCGTCGCGCGGGCGATGACACGACCATCGCGCCACTCGACGAGCAGACGCGGGACCACGAGGAGCGCGGATGGGAAGTCGTCCCAGCGCGGACCATCCGCTCGGTCAGGACGCTCGTCGAACGAGAACGCGGTGAATGCGCGCAGCCCCGGTGCTCCGACGATGGAGGAACGCAGCTCGGCCCACCGCCGCCGCAGCGCGTGGATGCGCCCTGGGCCCCGCGCGGCGAACGCGAGCGCCTCGCCTGCCGCCACGCGCGCGACACCATCGTCGGGGCGCAGCCACGCGACCGCGTTCGTCCCCGTGGCGCGGGCGGCGAGAAAGAGGCCGGCCGCGTCGCGCGGTCCGAGCTCGACCGTCACCGTCACGAGCGCGCCAGCAGGCGCCGCGCGGAGCGAGGATCTGAGCGCGCCGACGAGGTCCTCGCCCACGGCCGGAGCGCGGGTCACGGACGCGCTCCGATGCTTCGCAGGAGCAGCGCACGCAGCTCCGGGACGGCGGCCGTGAGCGGCTCCGGCGTGCCCGTGTTCAGCCAGCGCAGGACGATCTCGTGGATCGCACCGAGCCACGCGTACGCGGTCAGCTCGGCGTCGAGCGGCGGGATCGATCCGTCGCGCGCAGCTTCGCCCAGCCGCGCGGAGATGAAGGCGGCGAAGCGACGGTGCAGCTCGAAGAGCCGCCCATCGAAGCCGTGGCCGAGCCCCGGCGCCTCGAGCACGAGGATGCGCGCGAGCGAGCGGTGCTCGGCGAGGATGGCGAAGATCGCCGAGAGCGCCGCGTCCACGCGCGCCAGCGCACCGGATGAACGCTGGACGTCTCGCTCCACTCGCACGAGCAGGAGCGCTCCGAGCCGCTCGAGCAGCGCGAGGAAGATGCCCTCCTTGCTGGGAAAGAAGTGATAGAAGGAGCCCTTGGAGGTCGCCGAGCGGGCGACGATGTCATCGACCGCGCTGTGGCGGAATCCCTTCTCCGCGAACACCTCGACCGCCGCGGAAAGGATCCGCTCTCGCGTTTCCGGCCGCTCCCGGCGGTCGGCGTGGGGCGTCTCCACCAGCGGGTCGGCCACGCTCCGATACTAGACCGACTCGTCGGTCTATCTCGCGGCCACCGTTCGGACGCGGCTGTTGACATGGTGAACGCACGTTCCATATCGTGCTCGTTCTCGTGAGAACATCTGTTCAGTTCCCTGCCCGCACCAGCCTCGAGCAGATCCTCGACGGCTTCCTGCGCGACGAGCAGTTCCAGGAGATGGTCACGCGCTGGGAGACGCTCCCGGCGCGGCCGGCGCGCTACGCGCCGTTCCCCGACTGGCTCGACGGACGCATCACCGCCGCGCTGCGCCGTCGCGGCATCGAGCAGCTCTACTCGCATCAGGCCGCCGCACTCGAGGTCACGCGCGCAGGCAAGCACACCGTCGTCGTCACACCGACCGCGTCGGGCAAGACGCTCTGCTACGACCTGCCGGTCATCGATCAGGTCGCGAAAGATCCGTCGGCGCGCGCGCTTTATCTCTTCCCGACGAAGGCGCTCGCGCAGGACCAGCTCGCGGAGCTCGAGCGGCTCTCCGCAGACATCGACATCGAGCTCAAGACGTTCACGTACGACGGCGACACGCCGCCGCAGGCGCGAGCGGCGATCCGCAGCGCCGGTCATGTCGTCATCAGCAACCCGGACATGCTCCACACCGCGATCCTCCCCCACCACACGAAGTGGGTGTAGCTGTTCGAGAACCTGCACTACGTCGTCCTCGATGAGCTCCACACCTATCGCGGTGTCTTCGGCAGCCACGTCGCGAACGTGCTGCGCCGGCTGCGCCGCATCTGCGAGTTCTACGGATCGCATCCGGTGTTCATCTGCACCTCGGCGACGATCGCGAATCCGGGCGAGCTCGCGCAACGTCATGTCGAGGGCGAGGTCGTCGTCATCGACGAGTCCGGCGCGCCGCGCGGCGAGAAGGTCGTCGTCTTCGTCAACCCTCCGGTCACGAACCGCTCGCTCGGGATCCGCCGCAGCGCGCTCCTCACCGGCCGCGACATCGCGGCGACGCTGCTCGCGTCCGGCGTGCAGACGATCTCGTTCACGCGCTCACGCGTGCAGACCGAGCTGCTGCTCACCTACCTCCGCGACCGCTTCCCCCAGCCGCAGTGGCCGCCGAATCTGGTGCGCGGCTATCGCGGCGGCTACCTCCCCAGCGAGCGTCGCGCCATCGAGCGCGGGCTGCGCGACGGCTCGATCCGCGGCGTCGTCTCGACGAACGCGCTCGAGCTCGGCATCGACATCGGTGCGCTGCAGGCGGCGGTGCTCATCGGGTACCCGGGCACCGTCGCGTCCACCTGGCAGCAGATGGGCCGCGCCGGGCGGCGCGAGGAGCTCTCCGTCGCGTTCATCGTCGCGACGTCGCTGCCGACGGACCAGTACATCGTCCAGCACCCCGAGTACGTGCTCGAGCGCCCACCCGAGGCGGGTCTCATCAATCCGGACAACCTCCACGTGCTCGTGCAGCACATCAAGTGCGGCGCGTTCGAGATCCCGTTCGAGAGACGCGAGCGCTTCGGCACCGAGGACACGCCCGGCGTCCTCTCCTACCTCGACGAGCAGGGCATCCTCCACGAGGCCGACGGCCGCTACCACTGGTCCGCGCAGTCGTTCCCGGCCGAGGGGATCTCGCTTCGCACCGCGACCAGCGACAACGTCGTGATCGTCGATCAGACCGACGGGAAGCACCGCGTCATCGGCGAGGTCGATCGCTTCGGCGCGCCGGTGATCCTCCACGAGCAGGCGATCTACCTCCACGAGTCCAAGCAGTTCCAGGTCGAGCGCCTCGACTGGGACAACGCGAAGGCCTACGTGCGCCAGGTGAAGGTCGATTACTACACGAACGCCGGCGTCGCGGTGCGCATCCGCGTGCTGGACGAGTTCGATCGCAAGGACGCTGGCGAGGCGCGTGGCTTCGACCGCGCGCACGGCGAAGTCCTCGTGAGCGCACTCGCCACGATCTACAAGAAGCTGACGATGTACACGAACGAGAACGTCGGCTGGGGCAAGATCCATCTTCCCGAGCAGGAGCTGCAGACGACGGCATTCTGGTGCGCGCTTCCTGCGCGCGGGGTCGCGGGCTGGCCGAAGGAGCGCGTCGAGATCGCGCTCGCCGGTCTCGGCAATCTGCTGCACGGCCTCGCACCGCTCTTCCTGATGTGCGACCCGCACGACCTTGGGATGGCCGTCGAGGTGCGGTCGCCGCACACGGAGCGGCCGACGATCTACCTCTTCGATATGACGCCCGGGGGCATCGGGTTCTCGGAGCGCCTCTTCCGCTCGTACGACGCGCTGCTCGAGCGCGCGCGCGAGCACTTGGAATCGTGCGGCTGTCAGACAGGATGTCCGTCCTGTGTCGGTCCCGCCGCCGCCCTTGGGGCCGGAGTGCGGGAGTCGGTCGCGCATCTGCTCTCTCTCGCATGAACGATCTCCGAGCGCGAGTCGCCGCGATCGTCGAGCGCGATCGCCGCCGCCATGGGGAGGCGGGCGGCGGCGTTGGCGGCGGCAGCGACCGAAACCCTCTCTACGCGCGGCACCCCGCCCCTGACGGGTCGGGGGCCCCCCGCGCGCGGGGGCCCTCGGTCGCTGCCGCCTCCGCGTCGCCTTTTTCTGTGGTCGAGCAGCGGATCGCGATCGACGACCTCGCACTCGA
>JANNUM010000464.1:0-5322 GCA_031395235.1 Chloroflexota bacterium | reverse complement strand
GGGGGTGGCGGCGGAAAGCTCGCGCATCTCAATATTCCGTCGGATCTCTACCTCGTCCCGTGCGACGGCAGCGGCGTGAGATCGATCGGGCAGACCGGCGATGACGTCGTGCCCGCCTGGTCGCCCGACGGGACGAGGATCGCGTACGTCGGACAGGGTGGCTTCTTCGTGCTCGACGTGAAGTCGGGCGTCGCGCGCACCGTCGCGCAGGGACAGGACTTCTTCTTCGGCGATCTGCTCTGGCTGAAATGACCCGCGCGCGCCCCGATCCCGTGACCCTCGCGGCGTATGCCGTCATGGTCGTCATCGCGGGCAGCAACTTCGTGGCGGTGCGGTTCAGCAACGAAGAACTGGCGCCCTTCTGGGGCGCCACGCTCCGCTTCACGGTCGCATGCGCGCTCTTCTTCGTCGTGATGTGGTGGCGGCACGCGGCGGTGCCGCGTGGGCGCGCGCTGGTCGGCGTCGCGATCTATGGGGCGCTGGGCTTCGGCGCGAGCTACGCGCTCCTGTACTGGGCGTTGCGTTCGGTACCTGCGGGGCTGGCCTCCGTGCTCGTCGCGCTCGTGCCGCTCCTCACGTTCTTCCTCGCGATCGCGCACGGCTTGGAACGTTTCCGGTTGCGCGGGTTGGTCGGCGCGCTCATTGCGGTGGCGGGCATCGCGGTCGTCTTCGGGGAGCAGCTCGGCGGCACGGTGGAGCCCGCGGCGCTCGTCGCGTGCATCGTCGGCGCGGTCTGCATCGCGGAGTCCGGCGTCGTGGCGAAGCTCTTCCCGCGCGTCGATCCGGCCGCGACGAACGCCGTCGGCATGCTCGCTGGGCTCGCGATCCTCGCGCCGCTCTCGCTTGTGGCTGCTGAGACATGGACGTTGCCGCAGCGAATGGACACGATCCTCGCAGTGCTTTACCTCATGACCATCGGCTCGGTGGGGCTGTTCGCGCTGTTCCTGTACGTGCTGCGACGCTGGACCGCGACGGCGACGTCGTACCTGCTGGTCGTCTCACCGCTGGTCACCGTGCCACTCGCCTCGCTGCTCGCGGGCGAGCAGGTCAGCGCGCAATTCGCTGTCGGTGGAGTGCTGGTAGCGACCGGCGTCTATATCGGCGCGCTGAGCGGGCCCGTTATTCGCGGATCTCCAGCTGCCGCGCGTCCCACTCGCTCCGCGTCATCACGTTGAGCGGATTCGTGTCGACGACGAGTACGCCGCTCGGCTGCTGGGTGATGTGGAAGAGGTCGAGGGGTCGAGGGGCAGGCGTCCTCAGCACGGTGGCGGTGCGCTTGTCGTAGCGCGAGCCGTGGCAGGGGCATTCGAAGAAGTCTTTCGCCGCTGAGAACGGAACGGTGCAGCCGAGATGGGTGCACTTGCGGTACGCGGCGATGATGCCGCCCGGCGCGTGCAGCAGGAAGAAGCGACCTTCACGGAACAGGATCGGGCGATCGTTCGTCTTCGCGAACTGCGCGAGGATCTCTGCCGCGGTGCCGACGGCGACGGGCGCTCCGAGACCGGTGACGCGAGTCACGCGCAGGTACGGCGCGACGGCCGCGGCGAGCTCCGCGACGCTGAGCGCCAGGGCCCCGGAGAACCCGATGCGCAGGAGCTGGCGCCGCCGAACTCGTGCGCTGTCGATCGCTGACGGGCGGATCACGCGGCGATTCTAGTTGGCTCTCATGGATGCAAGTCCGATACCTAATGGGAATGATCGCGATTCGCTTAAGCGCTGGGCGGAAGTCGATACCCCGCGAGCGCGGGCTCGCCCCGCAGCTTCGCAAATCCGGGCTTGATCGTGCCGTAGATGTGCGCGAGGCGCTCGTCGTAGCCGACGAACGCGCTCTTCATCGCGTTGAGCGTGAGCTTCTCCACGTCGTCGAGCGTGAGGGCGAGGGCGTGAGAGAGGCGGCGGAACTCCTCCGACAGCGTCACGTCCGACATGAGCCGGTTATCTGTGTTGACGGTCACGCGGAACCGCTGCTGCATGAAATGACGGATCGGATGATCCGCGAGCGACGGCACCGCACCGGTGTCGACGTTGCTCGAGGGGCATAGCTCGAGCGGGATGCGTTTGTCGCGGATGTACGCCGCGAGCGGCCCGAGCTTCACGACGGTCGCTTCGCGCGCAGCGTCCCCTCCCCCTGCGTCGACGATCGCCATGTCCTCGATGAGCCGCACGCCGTGCCCGATACGGTGCGCGCCGCAGTACTGCAGCGCCTGCCAGATCGACCTGGGACCGAAGGCCTCGCCGGCATGGATCGTGATCGAGAAGTTCTCCCGCCGGCACAGCTGAAAGGCCTCGAGGTGGGCCTTTGGCGGATGGCCGGCCTCTTCACCGGCGATGTCGAAGCCGACCACGCCGCGCTCTCGGAAGGAGACCGCGAGCTCGGCCATCTCGAGCGAGTCGGTGCGGTCGCGCATCGCGCAGATGATCTGACGCAGGGTGATCGGATAACGTCCCTCCGCGCGCTCGAAGCCACGCGCGACGGCGTCGACCACCTGCTCGAGATTCATGCCGCCCTGCGTGCTGAAGACCGGCGCGTGGCGGACCTCGGCGTAGACGACGCCGTCGCGCGCCAGATCCTCGCCGCATTCGAATGCCACGCGTTCGATCGCCTCGACGGACTGCATGACCGCGATGGTGTGCGCGAATCCGCGAAGGTATAGCGGGAGCGATCCGCTGGCCGCACTCGCATGGAACCAGCGAGCCAGCTCGCCCGGATCGGTCGTCGGAAGGCCGCTGTACTTCTGATCGCGCGCGAGCTCGACGATGGTCGCGGGGCGCAGTCCGCCGTCGAGGTGGTCGTGCAACAACACTTTCGGCGCTGCGCGGAGCGTTTCGAGGGACAGCATCGCCCTGAATGATGCGCGTGCGGGCAAGCCTTGGGGGCCTTGCTAGACGCGCACTGCGCGCCGGGGGTCGTCGCCCGCGGCGACTCGCCAGCCGGAGCGCGAGGACACGCCGAAGACGATGTCGTCGGGCCGCACCGGCACACGCTCGAGCGCGCGCCCCGTCGCGGCGCGGATCGCGGCGACGATGGCGGGCGTGCTCGAGATCGTCGGCGGCTCGCCGACGCCTTTCGCGCCATACGGCGCGTCGGGATGCGGGAACTCGATGAGATCGCAGACCACCGGAGGCATGTCGAGCATCGTCGGCAGCAGGTAATCGGTGAACGACGCGTTGCGCACTGCGCCGTCCTTCAGCTGGACCTCCTCCATCACGGCGAGCCCGAGGCCCTGCGCGATGCCGCCCTCCAGCTGCCCGATGACCGCGAGCGGATTGATCGCCTTGCCCACGTCCTGCGCGGTCGCGATCTGCACGACCTTCACCAGACCGGTGTCCACGTCGACGTCGACGACCGCGCGGTGCGCGGCGAACAGAAAGGCGACGTGGCCGTCGTTCTGCATGGTGTCGTTGCGTTTCTCCGTGGGCCGATGGCGGTGCGTGACGACGCGCTCGGCCGGTGTGTCGAGGAGCTCTGCCAGGTCGATCTCGTCGATGCGTCGCCCGCGCGCCCGGGCACGCTGGGCGAGCTCGGCCTTCACCTCGCGGCAGGCCGCGAGCACGGCGCCGCCCGTCATCCAGGTCTGCCGCGACGCGGACGACGATCCGGCGGAGCCGATCGTCGTATCCGGCGTCTCGACGATGACGCGCTGTACGCCGAGCTCGGTGCGCGCGATCTGCTCGCACACCAGCACGATCCCCTGCCCCACCTCGGACGCTGCGGTGTGCACGCGCGCGACGACGCCCTCACCGTCGCGCTCGACGCGGACTCGCGCGGTGGAGAAGTCGTCGAACGCGTGCGAGTAGCAGACGTTCTTCATCCCGACGGCGAATCCGACGCCACGCCGCACGCCCTCGCCGTGCGTGAGGTTGCCGGCGCCGCCCGGGAGCTCCAGCGGGTCATCAGATATCGCCTGTGGCGGGAGCGGCAACGCGACGCAGCGGCGGATCACATCGGCGACCGGCGCGGAGCCTTCGACCGGCTGATCGGTGACGATGCGGTCGCCGTTCTCCAGCGCGTTGCGCGCGCGCAGCTCGACCGGATCGATCCCGAGAGCGGCGGCGAGCTTGTCCATCTGCGCCTCGTAGGCGAAGCACGACTGCACGGCGCCGAACCCGCGCATCGCGCCAGTTGGCGGATTGTTGGTGTACGCGCCGACGGCGTGGATGAGCGCGTTCGGGACACGATATGGACCCGCGCCGAAGCAGGCAGCGTTGGCGACGACGGCGAACGTGGACGACGCGTACGCGCCGCCGTCGAGCACGATCGTCGCGCGCACGAAGACGAGCCGGCCGTCGCGCGTCGCGCCGTGCCGGTACCACATGCGCGCGGGATGGCGGTGCACGTGTCCGTAGAAGGACTCCTCGCGACCGTACGTCATGCGCACCGCGCGCTTGGTGGCGAGCGCGAGGAGACACACATGGATCTGCAGCGTGACGTCCTCGCGCGCCCCGAACGCGCCGCCGACACCCGCGAGCACGAGCCGCACCTTCTCCTCCGGGAGACCGAGGCACGGGGCGATCTGACGCAGGTCCTCGTGCAGCCACTGCGTCGCGATGTGGAGCGTGACCCCCCCGTCCTGCCCTGGTATCGCGAGACCCGCTTCCGGCCCAAGCGCGGCCTGGTCCTGCATCGCGACCTCGTACTCGCCCTCGACGACCACCTCGGCCGTCGCGTCGGGATCACCGTGCACGACGCGCACGTCCTCGATGACGTTGCCGTCCTTCGGGTCGTGGAGCTTCGGGGCATCCGGCTGCAGCGCCGCCACGACGTCGGTGACCGCGGGCAGCGGCCCGTACTCGACGCGGATCGCCTTCGTCGCGAGGCGCGCCTGCTCGGGATCGTCCGCCGCGACGAGGGCGACCGGCTCGCCGACGTAGCGCACGACGCGCGTCGCGAGCACCGGTTGATCCGCGCGCATGAGGCCGAACTTCTCCTGCGTCGGGAGATCGTCCGAGGTGATGACGGCACGCACACCCGGCATGCCGCGCGCCGCCGCCACGTCGATGCTCACGATGCGCGCGTGCGCGTGTGGGCTGCGCAACGTCGCGCCGTAGAGCATGCCCTCGCGCGAGAGATCGCTCCCGTAAAGGAACTCGCCCTTCACCTTCGGCGGCGCATCGGCGCGTGGAGCGGATTCGCCAACGACGCCGCGCAGCCGCGGCTTCGCGGGCGCCAGCGTCATGGCCGCGCCTCGCGCCGCATCGGGATGAGGCCGTCGCCGAGGCGCGCCCGCAGATGAGGCGGCAACGATTCCGCCGCGACACGCCGGAAGCCCGCGCGACCGTAGAACGACTCGAGGTACGACCACGCGATGCAGTAGCACTCGC
>JANNUM010000554.1:0-1780 GCA_031395235.1 Chloroflexota bacterium | reverse complement strand
GCATGGTGCTTGGCTGCGTCGCCGGAGGCGTCATCGGGGCGGGCCGCGAGGTCGAGGACGCGCCCGCGGTGTCCACCTGGGCGGCCCGACTCCCCGGCGTGGCCATCCGGCCGTTCCGGACGACCTTCACCGAGGACGGCGAGCAGCGGTATTTCGATGGATTCGACGAGCTGCCCTCACCCGATCGTGGGTCAGTGATGGTCATGTTCGCGGATCCCTTCACCTTCCCGGCGCACCTGCTGCTCGACCGCATGAACGAACGCGCGCCCGGAGTCCCGGTCATGGGCGGGATGGCCTCAGGCGCGCTCGCGGCCGGTCGCACCCGCCTCATCTTCGGCGACCAGATCCATCGAGACGGCGCCGTCGGGGCCGTGCTCCAGGGTGGCGTGATGTTGCGCAGCGTGGTGTCGCAGGGTTGCCGACCGGTCGGCGAGACGTTCGCGGTGACGAAGGCCCAGCAGAACGTCGTATTCGAGCTCGGCGGCGTGCCGGCCCTACGACGCATCGAGGAGCTGTACGCCGCAGCCAGCGAGCGCGATCGACTGCTCATCCGCCGCGGACTGCACGTCGGTCAGGCCACCAGCGAGCTCAAGCCGGAGCTGCGCCGCGGCGACTTCGTGATCCGCAATCTCGTTGGCGTCGACCATTCGACGGGCGCGATCGCTGTCACCGACGTCGTCGAAGTCGGTCAGACGGTCCAGTTCCAGGTGCGCGACGCGGAGTCCGCGCGTGAGGATCTACGAGAGCTGCTCGACCGCGAACGCCGCGAGGCGGGAGGGCACGTCGCCGGCGCGCTCCTCTTCTCCTGCAACGGGCGCGGACAAGCGCTGTTCGGCCAGCCTGATCACGATGTCGGTGCCGTGCGACGCGCCTTCGGTGACGTGCCGGTCGCCGGATTCTTCGCCGCCGGCGAGCTGGGGCCGGTGGGCGGCCGGAACTTCCTTCATGGATTCACGGCGTCGCTCCTGCTGCTTCGTGGCCCGGTCGCCTAGTGGTCTAGGGCGCTTCCCTTTCAAACACGCGCACCGGGGGCGTTCTCATTCGCGTGGCCGACTTAGATCGTCTGCCTACGGCCCTCCCGACTGGAAGTCACCTCTCCGCGAGCTGAGCGACCGACTGGAGCGCGAGTACGGCGAGCGCGTCACCAGATTTGCCCGGGACTTCGGCCTTTGGGGGAGCAGCACCTTCACGTCCGCGGACGTGGTGTCTGAAGAGAACCACCGCGTCGTCCTCAGCGCGGCCACTCTAACTCGCAAGGGCGATCGGGGAAGTCGAACCCGCGGCCGCGAGCTCAGTCCTCAGCTCACCGCTTTCTTCACGATCGCGCCGATCCTTGCCTCTTCGGCGGCGGTCAACTCCTTCAGCGCGAAGGCGGTCGGCCACATGGCGCCTTCGTCGAGGTTCGCCTCGTCGCTGAAGGCGAACGTCGCGTACCTCGTCTTGAACTTCTGCGCGCTTTGGAAGAAGCAGACGACCTTGCCGTCCTTGGCATAGGCGGGCATCCCGTACCACGTTCTCGGCAAGAGCGCAGGCGCATTGGCCTTGACGACAGCGTGGATCCGCTCGCCCAAGGTGCGATCCGGTTCCGGCATCTCGGCGATCTTCGCGAGCACGTCGCGTTCCCCGTCCGCCTTGTCCGCGCGCGGGCCGCGGCGCGCGGCCGCCTTCTGCTCTTGGACGCGCTCCTTCATCGCGATTCGTTCCTCGTCCGTGAATCCCTTGAACGTCTTGGCGGTGGTGCTCTTGGCGGACTTCTGCGTGTCCTTCATTGCAGGTTTCC
>JANNUM010000500.1:0-4730 GCA_031395235.1 Chloroflexota bacterium | reverse complement strand
GGAGAGTCCGAGCGCGAACGCGCGATCGGCAACGACGCCGCCCATCGAGTGCGTCACGATGTGCACCCCGTCGTAGTCGGTGGATACCGATCGGATGCTGTCGCGCAGCCGCTGCGCGTTCGCATCGACCGCGCCGAACGTGTCGTACGTGCCCAGACCCTGGCCGAAACGAACGACGTCGTACCCGCCGTGTCTTGCGATGCGCGCGCGGAACGCGTCGAAGGCGTGGTCGTCCTGTCCGGAGGCGTACCCGCCGACGAGCACGATCAGCTCCCTTTTCGGCGCGTCCGCAGCGACCCTGAACGTCGAAAGCGCGGCGCGCTCGACGGCGCGCAGCACGGTCAGCGGCGGACGGAGGGGAGGACCCGCGTCCACGGGTCGGAGTGGCGGGCCCTCGTCCGCCGATGAAACGAGCGCCAAGGCCGGAAGGACGGCCCACGCCACAAGGGTCACGCCGATCAGCGCTCGCACTCGCATCGCGGGTCATGTCAACAGGGGAAGGGGCGATGGCGAAGAGGAGCAGCGACCGGTACAGCGGTACTAGCGACCCTCTGCTGGTTCAGGCGCGAGCCTTCGCGACCTCCGCGGCCTGCTCGCTCGCGGCCTTCTCTTCACGGTCGTCGAGCGGGACGAGCCTCTGCGGTCCGTGGCGGCGTTCGAGCGCCCACCCAAGAAGTCGATCAGCGAGCCAGGGATTCTTCGGCAGGCAGGACCCGTGGCTGTACGTGCCGACGATCTTTCCCTGCACCGCGCCCTCGGTCTTGTCCTCGCCGTTGTTCCCGTTCCCGACGACGACTGTGCCGAGCGGCTTCGCCTTCGGTCCGAGATAGGTACGTCCGCTGTGGTTCTCGAATCCGACGAGCAGGCCGTCGGGCGTCTCGGCGACGAGGTTGCCGACGAAGCGCACCGTGCCGGCGCGCGTGCGGACGTCGAGGACGCCGAGCCCCGGGATCGCCGGCGCGTTCTCGGGGACGTACTCGTGTCCGAGCAGCTGGTAGCCGCCGCAGACCGTGAGCGCCGCTGCGCCGTTCGCGAGCGATCGCTTCAGCGCCTCCCCGTTCTGGCCCGCGAGGTCGTCACCCACCAGGTCCTGACCCTGGTCCTGCCCGCCGCCGAAGAACCAGAAGTCCGGCCAGTCGGCGTCGAACTCCTGGCCCGCGGTGAACGCGCGCACCTCCACGGCGATGTCGCGCCAGCGCGCGCGCTGCGCGAGCGCGAGCACGTTCCCGCGGTCGCCGTAGATGCTCATGAGGTCGGGATAGAGGTGCCCGATCCGCAGGTCCACCAATCAGTCTTCCCAGAACGGCGCGACGTGGCCACGCCGCGCCAGCTCGCCGCGCAGGGCGAGCATTGCCGTGTACGTCGCGAGCAGGACGACTTCCCCGCCCTGCGGCGCCCCGCCGATCGCGCGGTCGATGGCGCTTCCCCACTGATCAACGACCTCGATCCGTTCGCGAGCGATCCCGGCGTACTTAAGCCGGTTCGCGAGATCGCGCGAACGAATGCCGGTCACGACGGCGTGCTCGACGGCGGGCGCGAGCGTCTCGAAGTCGGCATCCCAGATCCAGGAGACGTCGCGGCCGTCGGCGTCGCGATCGTTCAGCGCCGCGAGGAGGCGCGGCCGGCGGCCCGTCTCCAGCAGGGCACCGATCGCCGCGTTGAAGCCCGCTGGGTTCTTCACGAGGATCAGGCGCAGCTCGCGCCCATCGACCGTCACCTCCTCCAGCCGGCCGAACGCCGGCCGGAAGTTGGCGATCGCGAGCGCCGCGGTCGGGAGCGTGATGTCGAGCGCGCGCGCCACCGCGAGCGCGGCGAGCGCGTTGTAGGCGTTGTACAGGCCGGCGATCGGGACGCGCACCGGGTCGAAGGCGCTGGCGACCGCGGTGCGCAGCTGGATCTCGCTCGACACCGCCGTGAGCGCCACGCGCGTCGCGGACACATCACGCTCGGGCCGCGCGAGCCCGCACGACGGGCACGACCAGTCGCCCTCGTGCGCCAGAACGACGCGTTCGTACCGCAGTGGCGCACGACACCGAGGGCAGCGCGTCGCATCGCTGATCGCCTGCGGCACGCGGCCACCGACACTCGGGTCGTCAACGCCGAAGTAGACGACCGGCCCACGGTGCCGCTCACCGAGCACCGCCACGATCGGGTCGTCGGCGTTGAGCACGAGAGTCACGCGCGGATCGAGCTTCTCGATCGCGTCGCCGATGCGCCGCGCGAGCTGATCGATCTCGAAGAAGCGGTCGAGCTGATCGCGGAAGAGATTCGTGACCAACACGATGCGCGGGCTGATCCGGCCCAGCACTCGTGGCAGCGACGCCTCATCGACCTCGAACATGCCCACATCGCCGCGCGGCTCGCCGCGCCAGCTGCTCTCGGCGAGCAACGCGCCGGCGATACCCCGCTCCAGGTTCGAGCCGGAGCGGTTGTGCATCGGCGCCCACCCCGTCGCGCGCACGATGTCGGACAGCATCCGCGCGGTCGTCGTCTTCCCGTTCGTACCCGAGACAAGCACCACCCCGTGCGCGAGCTCGCTCGCGGCGGCGGCGATGAAGTCCGGGTCGATCGTCAGCGCGATGAGTCCGGGCAGCGCGGTTCCGCCGCGACCGCTGAGCTGAAGGGCGAGACGCGCGAGCTTTCCCGCTGCGTTCGCCAGAAGCGCGAGGGAGTCGGGCACCCTGCGAAGCGTATGCGCTACGCGGGTGCCTGGACCTCGCGCAGCAGGATCTCGAGCTCGTCCACCGCGCGACCGAGACGCATCACGAGCGACTTCGCGCCTTCGCCGTTCGCCCCCTCGCGCAGCTCGCCCATCGTCTCGAGCCGCGCGAGCTCGGTGACCGCTCGCCGCAGCCGCGCGACCGACAGCGATGTCGGAAGGTTGCGCCGCAGAAGAACGACCCGCTCCTCGAGACGCTCGAGCCTTCGGCGAAGCTCCCCTTCCAGGTCCTCCGGTGGCAGATCATCGAGGCGCTTCGCGTCGGCCTGAAGCGAAGTGAGATCGCGTTGCACCAGTTGCGCGGCCTTCTCGAGCGAGTACCCCTTGGCCAGCGCCTGCCGGATGCGGATGACCCTCTCCATCGCGTAGACGTCGTAGTCGTGCTCGCCGTCGGCTGAGGGCTTGACCAAGCCTTTCTTGGTCCAGTAGATGAGCTGCCGCGGAGTCACGTTACAAACGCGCGCGGCCTCCGCCGCAGAGAGGCGCAGCCGCGACAAGACCTCACCGTCATTGGCGATGAGCACGCGGACAAGGACGTCGCGGATCTCGGGGTCTGCCACGGAACGACGATTCTTCGGCGCGCGGTGGGGGGTGTCAAGAACCGTGACAGATGGCACGCTGCGCCCCACAGGGCGCCTGGGTCACGCCTTCGCGCGAGACGGTGCTTTGAGCGCCTGCTTGTAGGCGACCTTCACGGTCGCGTGAAAGCGGCTCAGTTTGCCCCGCTCCCACTCGGCCCAGAGGCGCGCGACCTCGACGCCCACGGGAGCTTTCACATCGCTCGCCTTCACCGCCGCGGTGACGGCGTCTTCCCAGCCGCGAGGCGACGAGCCCGTCGCCTCGCTCAGTCGGATGACGCTGGCCGCGGCCTTAGGTCGTCGTGCGGGCACCGGATCCTTCTGCGGAACGGCTGCGCTTCGCTACGGGTCGCTCGGTGTGTCCGTTCGTGGCGGCCTGCGTCGGCAGGGTGGGCGGCAGCGCGGCGATCTCGAGCAACTGGTTGATCATCGCGGCGATCCGCTCGTTCAACATGCGGCGCGTCTCGGCTCCGGGGCGCGGCGCAAATAGGGCGCCGACGACCACACCGATGACGAACGCGCGAAGAGTGGCGTTGATGAGTCCGAACACGGTGACCTCCTCGCTAGCGGCTCTTGGGCGGGAAGCCCTCGAGTCCGTACTCCTTGATCTTCGCGTAGAGCAGGCGGCGGTAGATCCCCAGCATTTCCGCTGCCTTAGAACGATTTCCGACCGCGTCCTTGAGCGCCTTCATGATGAGGTCCTTCTCGAACTGCGACACGGACTTCTTGAAGAAAGACCGTTCGACGGAGGCGTCGTCGTTCTCGTCCTCGTGCTCGCCGGCCTCGTGGTCGCCGAACGGCAGCTCGCGGCTGGTGATGACCTGGCCGCGGGAGAGGACGACGGCGCGCTCGACGACGTTCTCGAGCTCGCGCACGTTGCCTGGCCACCCGTGTTCGGTGAGGCGCTTCAGCGCTTCTTCGCTGATCGCCGCCGGCTGCGCCGTCGCGCTGTAACGGTGCTTCGCGAGGAAGTGCTCCACGAGCGCGGCGATGTCCTCCTTACGGTCGCGTAGCGGCGGCATGTGGATGTTGATGACGTTGAGCCGGTAGTACAGGTCGTCGCGGAACCTATTCTGCTCCACGAGCTTCTGCAGATCCTTGTTCGTCGCGCAGATGACGCGGATGTCGACCTTGATCGGCAGCGACGAGCCAAGCCGCTCGATCTTGCGCTCCTGCAGCACGCGCAGCAGCTTGGTCTGCGTCGCGAGGCTCATCTCGGCGATCTCGTCCAGGAAGATCGTGCCCTTGTCGGCAAGCTCGAAGCGCCCCTTGCGCATGGCCATCGCGCCGGTGAAAGAGCCCTTCTCGTGCCCGAACAGCTCGGCCTCGAGTAGCGTCTCGGGCAATGCGGCGCACGACACCTTGACCATCGGACCGCTGCGCCGGCTGGAGTTCAGGTGCAAGGCTTCAGCGACGAGCTCCTTCCCGGTGCC
>JANNUM010000484.1:0-3030 GCA_031395235.1 Chloroflexota bacterium | reverse complement strand
GTTCCTGGAGGATGTTCGCGGCGCCGTACGCCTCGAGTGCCCAGACCTCCATCTCGCCGAAGCGCTGGCCACCGAACTGGGCCTTGCCACCCAGCGGCTGCTGAGTGATGAGCGAGTACGGGCCCGTCGACCGGGCGTGGATCTTGTCCTCCACCAGGTGGTGCAGCTTCATCATGTAGATGTAGCCGACGGTGATCTTCTGCTCGAACGCCTTGCCGGTGCGGCCGTCGCGGAGCTCGACCTTGCCGTCCTCGGGCAGCCCGGCCTCTTTGAGTGCCTTCTTGATCGCCGGCTCGCGCGCACCGTCGAAGACGGGCGTCTCCACGTGCAGGCCGAGCGCCTGCGCGGCCCACCCGAGGTGCGTCTCGAGGATCTGTCCGATGTTCATACGGGACGGAACGCCAAGCGGGTTGAGCACGATGTCCACCGGCTTGCCGTCCGGGAGGAACGGCATGTCCTCCACCGGGAGGATCTTGGCGATCACGCCCTTGTTGCCGTGGCGTCCGGCCATCTTGTCGCCGACGCTGATCTTGCGCTTCTGCGCGACCGCGACGCGGATCATCTTGTTCACGCCCGGCAGGAGCTCGTCGTTGTTCTCGCGGCTGAACACCGCGACGTCGACGACCTTGCCGTGCTCGCCTGAAGGCAGACGCAGCGAGGAGTCCTTCACTTCACGCGCCTTCTCACCGAAGATCGCGCGCAGCAGGCGCTCCTCGGCCGTGAGCTCGGTCTCGCCCTTCGGCGTGATCTTGCCCACGAGGATGTGCTGCGGCCCGACCTCGGCGCCAATGTAGACGATCCCGTTCTCGTCCAGGTCGGCGAGCGCTTCCTCACCGACGTTCGGGATGTCGCGCGTGATCTCTTCGGGACCGAGCTTGGTGTCACGCGCCTCGCATTCGTACTTCTCGATGTGGATCGAGGTGAAGCGGTCGTCCTGCACGAGACGCTCGGACAGGATGATCGCGTCCTCGTAGTTGCCGCCCTCCCAGGGCATGAAGGCAACGAGGATGTTCTGGCCGAGGGCGAGCTCGCCGTTGTCGGTCGAGTAGGAATCCGCGAGGACCTGGCCCTGCTCGACGCGGTCGCCCACCTTCACCAGGGGACGCTGATTGAAGCAGGTGCCCTGGTTGGTGCGGATGAACTTCTGCAGCTTGTAGCGGAACGCGTCGACCGCGTTCTCCTCGACCCAGATCTCGGCGGCCGAGACCGAGCGCACGACGCCGGCGGCCCGCGCCAGGACGACCTGGCCCGAGTCCTTCGCGGCCCGGTACTCGATACCGGTGCCGATGATCGGCGCCTCGGGGCGCACGACGGGAACGGCCTGACGCTGCATGTTCGAGCCCATGAGGGCGCGGTTCGCGTCGTCGTGCTCGAGGAACGGGATGAGCGCCGCCGACACGGACACGATCTGCTTCGGGGACACGTCCATGAAGTCCGCGTTCGCCGGCGGGGCCTCGTGGTACGCGTCACCGCGGTGCACCTGCACGCGCTCGTCGAGGAAGAACCCCTCCCCGTCGAGGCGCGCGTTCGCCTGCACCACCGTCGCGAGCTCCTGCTCATCGGCGGTCAGGAAGACGATCTCGTCCGAGACACGCGGCCGATCCTTGCCGCCGTCCTTCACGATGCGACGGAATGGCGACTCGATGAACCCGTAGGGATTGACGCGCGCGTACGTCGCGAGCGAGCCGATGAGGCCGATGTTCGGACCTTCCGGCGTCTCGATCGGGCAGATGCGGCCGTAGTGGCTGTAGTGGACGTCGCGGACGTCGAAGCCCGCGCGCTCACGCGAGAGGCCGCCGGGGCCCAGGGCCGACAGGCGGCGCTTGTGGGTGAGCTCGTCCAGCGGGTTCGTCTGCTGCATGAACTGCGACAGCTGGCTGCCGCCGAAGAACTCCTTGATCGCGGCCACGACGGGCCGGATGTTGATGAGCTCCTTCGGCGTCGCCTTCTCCGGCTCGACGATGGACATGCGCTCGCGCACGACGCGCTCCATGCGCAGGAGTCCCACACGGAACTGCTGCTGGATGAGCTCGCCGACGGCACGCACGCGACGGTTTCCAAGGTGGTCGATGTCGTCCGCGTTGCCTTTGCCGTTGTTCAGCTCGACCATCCGTCCGACGATGCGGACGAGATCGTCGTTCGTGAGTGTTCGCTGTGACATCGCGAGCTCGAGGCCGAGCTTGCGGTTCAGCTTGTAGCGGCCGACCTTCGCGAGGTCGTAGCGGCGAAAGTTGAAGAACAGCGACTGCACGAGGTTGCGGGCGTTGTCGATCGTCGGCGGGTCACCCGGGCGCAGACGCTTGTAGACCTCGACCAGCCCCTCGTTCGTGTTCGTGGTCGGATCGCGGTCCAAGGTCGACTGGATGTACTGGTGCTCCACGTCAAGGTCGATCGCGGTGAAGAGCGCTTTGATCTCCTCGTTCGACGAGTACCCGACCGCGCGCAGCAGCGTGGTGACCGGCAGCTTGCGCTTGCGGTCGACCTTCACCGAGATGACGTCCTTGTTCGACGTCTCAAACTCGAGCCACGCGCCGCGGTTCGGGATGAGCTTTCCGTAGAAGAGGCGGCGGCCGGTCGTGGGGTCGTCGATGCCCGTGAAGTAGACGCCCGGCGAGCGCACCAGCTGCGATACGACGACGCGCTCGGCACCGTTGATCACGAACGTGCCCTTGTCGGTCATCCACGGAAAGTCCCCGAGGAAGACGTCCTGCTCGGAGACCTCGCCGGTTTCCTTGTTCACCAGCTCGACGCGCGCCCAAAGCGGCTTGCTGAATGTGAGGTCCTTGGTGCGGCACTCCTCTTCGGAGTACTTCGGCTCACGGAACTCGCTCGAGATGAAACGCAGGTCGAGATTCTTTCCGGTGAAGTCCTGGATCGGCGAGATCTCGGTGAACAGCTCGCCCAGACCCTCCTCGCAGAACCACTTGAAGCTATCGAGCTGGGTCTGGATCAGATTCGGTAGCGGTAGCACCTCGGGCAGTGAGGCGAAGTTGCGGCGAACGCGCGAGGACGATGACACCCGGTCGAGGG
>JANNUM010000450.1:0-1587 GCA_031395235.1 Chloroflexota bacterium | reverse complement strand
GGAGCCTCCAACTAGTGATCACCGCTGATGGCATCGACGTCGAGGCTGCCGACGATGTCCTCGATGCGTTACAGATGATGGTCGACGAGAATGTCGACTTCGTCGACGCGTATGTCGCGGCGGTCGCGAAGCGTCGTCGCGAGGGCGTCGCGACCTTCGATTCGGATTTCCGCGAATTGGGCGCGCGCGTAGTGGCGCTCTAGTTGATGAGGAGCGCAACTATCACTCAGTTGTCGCGCGAGACGGACCGGTTGTTGGACGTTGTTATTCGCACGCGACGGCCGATAGTCATCACCCGATACCGTCGACCCGTGGCGTTGCTCGTGCGTGTCATTCCGGCGGCGACACGTCGCAGCCGCCGGCGAGCGCGTTCTACGCGATGACGTCACAACCGCCGGTCGATCTCGACGCGATCCTCGCCGAAGTCCGCGCGCGTGTCCGCAAGAAGCGCGAGAGCGGCGCGTACGGAGCGGATCTCGACGCCGCGCTCACGCTGCCCCTGCCCGGCGGGCGGCCGATCTTCAGCGAGGAGCTCAAGGATCCGTTCCAGGCCCTCCCTGAGGTATTGGACGAGGACGTCAGTTATGAAGCGAAGAGCCGGAAGCGCTACGTCGGGCCGATCATCACGCTCGCGCGGCGCGCGCTCATCGGCCTGCTGCGCTGGTGGATCGCGGCGATCACCGAGCGTCAGGAGCGGGTCAACCAGCTCGTGGCGCGCGCGCTCTTCGACCTGCGCGACCGGCCGACGCCGGGCCTCGAGCAGCGCCTGCGCAAGCTCGAGACCTGGCACGAGGACTTCGTCGCCGCGAACCTGCACTCGGTCTATTTCCAGGCGCGCTTCGGTGGCGACGAGCCGGTGATCCGCCGGCAGTCGGAGGCGTTCGCCGAGCTCTTCGCTGGTCGCGAGCGCGTCGTCGACCTCGGCTGCGGCCGCGGCATCTTCCTCGGTCTCATGAAGGACAAAGGCGTCGGCGCGTACGGCGTCGATCTCGACCCGCGCATGGTCGAGCAGTGCGCGGAGCGCGGGCTCGAGTGCGCCCTGGCCGACGCGCTCGGCCATCTGCGCTCGCTGCCGGTCCGCTCCATCGACGGCCTCTACGCGCGACATGTCGCCGAGCACGTGCTGCCCGGCGAGCTCGTGTCGATGCTGCGCGAGGCGCGCCGCGTCCTGATGCCCGGCGCGCCGCTCGTGTTCGTCACGCCGAACGTCGCGACCCTGACGGTGGGCGCGCATTCGTTCTGGCTCGATCCCTCGCACGTGCGCCCGATCCCGCCCGAGCTCTTCCGCTTCTATCTCGAAGTCGAGGGCTTCGTCGACGTCGACGTGCGCACCTTCGAGCCGAGCGAGAAGCGCCTGTCGGACAAGGTGAGCGACGCGACGGTGCGCGAGAACGTGAAGCTGCTGAACGAAACGCTGTTCGGCGACCGCGACTACGCCGTCATCGGGCGCGCCCCGGCATGACCGCAGTTCACCAGTTCCATCCCGTCCTCGCGCCGGGCGATGCGATGAGCAACCACGTCTTCGCGCTGCGCGATCGCTTGCGCGCGTGGGGCTACGAGTCGGACGCCTACGCGGTGGACGCGAAG
>JANNUM010000435.1:0-5237 GCA_031395235.1 Chloroflexota bacterium | reverse complement strand
GCCTCGCGGACCTTGTCGTCGCGCACCTTCGCGAGCGCCGCCTCGGTCACCGCGGGATCGCGCCGATTCGGGATGAATGCGGCCATGCCGCCGAGCGCGAACGCGCCGCGACGGTGGCAGGTCTTCACGAGCAGCTCGGTGTACGCGCGCATGAAGGGAACGGTCATCGACACCTGTGCGCGGTCGGGCAGGATGAACTCGGGCCGGCCCGCGAACTTCTTGATGATGCTGAACATGTAGTCCCAGCGGCCGGCGTTGAGGCCGCCGGAGTGATCGCGGAGCTCGTAGAGGACTTCATCCATCTCGAACGCAAGCGTCACGACCTCGACGAGGACCGTCGCCTTGATCGAGCCGCGGGGGATGTGCAGCTCGTCCTGCGACCACTTGAAGATCTCGTTCCACAGGCGCGCCTCGCGGTGGCTCTCGAGCTTCGGCAGGTAGAAGTACGGACCGGTCCCATTGTCGCGGAGCCGCTTCGCGTTGTGGAAGAAATAGAGGCCGAAGTCGAAGAGCGCACCGGCGATCGGCCGACCCTCGACGAGGAAGTGCTTCTCGTCGAGATGCCACCCGCGCGGACGGACGACGAGCGTCGCCGTCTTCTCGTTGAGCTTATACACCTTGCCGTCCGGATTGCGGAATTCGATGGTGCGGTCGATCGCGTCCATGAGATTGCGCTGGCCCTCGATGAGGTTGCGCCAGGTGGGCGTGTTGGCATCCTCGAAGTCGGCCATATACACGGACGCGCCCGAGTTCAGCGCGTTGATGACCATCTTGCGATCGGTCGGGCCCGTGATCTCGACCTTGCGCGTCCGCAGATCGGCCGGTACGCCCGCGATGCTCCACTCGGCTTCACGCAAGGGCTGCGAGTCGGGAAGGAAGTCGAGCGTGGCACCCGCGCGCAGCTCCTCCCATCGCTTCTGTCGCGTCTCGAGGAGACCGACGCGGGTGGGCTCGACCTCACGGTGCAGACGGGTGAGGAAGTCCTGCGCTTCCTTCGTGAGCAGCTCCGCCGCGATCGCTGCGGTATCGCGCGCGTCGCTTGGGATGCGAACTTCGACGGACGCGGTCGCCATCGCCCGTATGCTCGCACACGCAGAGATGTCCGCATCGTTCGGTTTGGAAGGAAAGCGAGCGCTCGTCACCGGTGGCTCCCGCGGCATCGGTCGAGCGATCGCGTCCGCCCTCGCGGACGCCGGCGCGGATGTGGCTGTCACATCGCGGAACGGCGACGACGCGGAGCCCGTCGCCGTTGCGCTTCGCGCAAAAGGGAGGCGGTCCCTCGCGCTCCTGCTCGAGGTCAAAAGCGAGGCCTCGCTCCGGGTGTGCTTCGAGCGCATCGACCGCGAGTGGGGAAGCGTTGACATCCTGGTGAACAACGCCGGCACGAACATCCCGCAGGACCTGGGCACGCTCGATGAGGACTCGTGGGACACCGTCATCGACGTCGACCTCAAAGGCCTCGTCTTCGTGACGCAGGCGGCGGCCGCCCGCATGATCGCGGCCCACCGCGGCGGACGGATCGTGAGCATCGCCTTGATCTATGGTGTCGTCGGCAGGCGCGAACGCGTCGCCTACAGCGCGGCCAAGGGCGCAGTGGTCAACCTGACGCGGTCTCTTGCCCTCGAGCTCGCGCCCCACGGCATCACGGTGAACGCCGTCGGTCCGAGCCTGGTGGAGACGGATCTGACGCGCGAGCGGATGCAGGGGAACCCCGGCTTTCGCGAGGAAGAGGTGGCACGCACGCCGCTGGGACGCCTCGGCACGCCCGAGGACGTCGCGGCCGCGGTGGTCTTCTTCGCCTCGCCGGCCGCGAGCTTCATTACCGGCCAGACCCTGCTCGTGGACGGCGGAACATCAGCGCATTGAGATATCCCCCGAACGGTGAGGACCCGCTCGGCGCTCGTCCGACTACAACTGAACTGTCGGACTTGCGCGGCGGGGAGGACACTTCGGTTTGGCTGCAGTGGCACAACAGATGACCAGAGCCGACCACGGCTCGGCCCCGACGAGCACGGAGCCGACGCCGCTGGGCGCCGCCCCGGTGACGCCCCCGGTCGAGGCCACCCTGCGCATCCTGCTCAACAGCGTTCCTTACCTCATGGGCGTGGCCGTCGTACGCCAGCCTCCGGCCAACGACACGGCGATCGTCCAGGTCGGCCGCATGCCGTGGCTCCACGACCGCCGCCTCACCACGCTCAACCTGCCCGACGACGCGCTGCCCGCGAACCGCGCCCTCGCCCTCGACTGGCCGGTGCCCTATCAGGCCGAGTGGGTCGGCGCCCCGCCGCGTCTGCTCATCGCCCGTCTGGTGACGCAAGGCCACACGGTCGGCGTGCTCCTCGGGACGTTCATCACGCGGGAGCAGATGGCGCAGCACACGCGCGAGGCACTCGACCTCGCGTGCGAGCTGATCGCGTCGGCGATGGCCGGCGAGTCATTCGCGCCCAGCGCCCCGCACTTTCCCGCCCTGGTCGAGCAGTCTTCGGTCTTCACGCCGCCGCCTGAGCCGGTCGTGCCCGATGTTCCGATGACCCAGAGCGAGCCGCAGCTCACGCTCGTCTCAGAGACCGCTACGGAGCTCAGCGCACCCGAGCCCGAGGCGCCGCGCAGCGAAGCGATCAGCCGTCGCGACAGCGCGGATCTCGTCGTCGAGGAGGTCCGTAAGTCCATCGAGGAGGCGGGCGACGCGCGGACTCTCGGCCGGATCCTGCGCGACGTGATGAACGTGATCACGGACGCGTCGGCGTTCTCGATCTCGCTGTTCCATGTCGCTCTGAGCGAAGTCGCGTACCGCTACAAGGTGCTCGGTCCGGAGGCCGATGCATCCGAGCTGGGTCGCCAGAGCGTCGACGACGGCCCAACGTGCTACGCCGCGCGACACGATCGCCGGTGGCATGTCTTCCAGCGCGATCTCGCGATCCGCGATGGCGCGAACGTCCGCCACCGGGATGTCGCAGTGCTGCAGATCCCGCTCGTCGGCGCGGGCGACGTCTTCGGCGTGATCACGGTGCAGACCTTCCGCGCCGAAGGGTTCTCCGACCACGAGCTGCGGCTCATCGCCGCGGTCGCCGAGGCAGCGGCGCCGCGCTTCGGGCAGGTGCGTCTGTCCGGTCGCTTTCAGCCCCCGCCCTCGAACGTCCCGCCGTCAGGCGAGTCCGCGACGACCATGCTTCCGCCGGCCGCGGCGGATCATCCCGCAACACACCAGCGGACGGCCGAGACCGTCCTGGCGGATCTGTTGCGACGCTGCTCGGGCGCGGGTTTCGCGACAGCGTTCCTCATGGGCGTGGACCCCGGTGCCGGCGTCCTGCGCGGCGAGCTCGTGAGCGACTCGGATGTCGCGCGGGAGCTCGATTACGCGCTCGGCATCACCGCCGGAAAGTTCACCATCCCGATCGACGATCGCTACAACGCGATCGCGCGCGCGATGCGCGAGGCCCGCATCGTGCCAGCTCCGACGATCCACGAGATCGCGCAACCGGCGCTGGACTGGCAAGCCTCACTGGCTCTCGAGCGTCTCGCGCGCGGCGGCCGCACGATCACCCTGCCGATCGTCGTCGAGGGCGAGCCGGCGGGAGCCCTTGTGCTCGGCCCGATGGCCGACGACCCGACGTTCAGCGCGATCGAGATGGTCCGCGGCTACGTCGAAGACGCGACACGCGAGCTCGCCGGCCTTTGGCGCGCCGAGCCACGCTAGATCGCGACGCGCGGCCAACCTGAACGCGGAGGGCAGGCCGTGACCTCCGCTGCGCTCCGGCTTTCTGG
This sequence comes from Chloroflexota bacterium, assembly GCA_031395235.1. GTDB lineage: Bacteria > Chloroflexota > Limnocylindria > P2-11E > P2-11E > CF-39. The sequence goes on along the minus strand of JANNUM010000435.1, from coordinate 1,472 downwards.
GGCGGCTGCGCCGCCCCATCAGTAGACTCCCGCGCGTGATCGGCGAGGTGACGTTCGGGGTCATCGGGCTCCTTTTCCTGTTCGCAGATCTCCGCACGTTCAGCTCCACCTTCCAGCTCAGCTTCTTCGGCGCGCCGAATACGAACCTGGGCGTCGCCGCGGCTCTGGTCTTCGCGACATCCTTCCTCGCGCTCATCGTCGCCGCGCGCTTCGGGCCGCGGCGCGCGGTCGGTCTCAGCGCCGTCATCTTCGGTCTCGCGACGCTGGCGCTCACCGGGTCGCGCAGCAACTGGCTGGATCTTGCGCTGTCCGTCGTCGCGCTCGCCGCCGGCATGTGGTGGCTCGCGCTGTTCCACAGCTCGCGCGCCGGTGACGCGCCGCCGGCCCTCGCGCGCGCCCTGCCGATCGCCTTCATTGTCGATATGGCTCTCCGAGCAGCGCTCCGCACGCAGCCTGTGGTCGACCTGGCGCTGCCGGTCGCGGCCGGCATCGTCCTCGTCGCGGTACTCGTGTTCGGAGCCGCAGGGCTCGCCTCGCTCTCCGCGGAGCGCCAGTGGACCGCGCCGAGCCTGCTCGGAACTCTTGCTCTGATCGCCGCACCCGCCGTCGTCCTCGTCGCGGAGACCGGCGCCACCAACGGCGCACAGGTCGCGCTCGCGGCGGGACTTGGCCTCGGCCCGGAGCCCGCGCGCGCGACGGGGATCGGCCAGATGGTGCTCGGCATCGGTCTCGCCCTCGGCGCGGTCGCGCTCGTGCGCTTCGGCCCCAACCGTTTCATCGGAGCCGCGGCGCTCGCGGTCGGTGCCGCGCTTCTCTGGTGGCACCAGCCCTACGTCGCGCTCGTCGGTGGCCTGCTCCTCGCGGCGGGCCTCGTGATCTCCGCCGCGACGATCCTGGGCGCGCCGCAGGTCCCGGCGCGGTCGCCGACCGGTGCTGTGCTCGCGCTCTCGTTCGGCTGGCTCCTGTTCGTCGGCGCGGCTTTCGGTTTCTACGCGTTCTTCGCGCTACAGCCCGCCGTGTGGGCTGCGACGGCGCTCGTGGTGCTCGCGACGCTCGTCGCGCCGACGCCGGTCGTCCGCCTGGGCGGGCCGCTCGCGGCCGCCGCCGCGGCGGTCGTCGTCGCGGTGCCGTTCCTCGCGTTCATCAGCGCACCCGCGACCCCGGACCCCCAGCCGCCGAAGGTCACCTTTCGGCTCATGACCTACAACGTGCACCAGGGCTTCAACGCCGGCCAGATCCCGGCGCTCGACGAGATCGTCGCGACGATCGCGCATGAGTCGCCCGATGTGCTCGTGCTCCAGGAGGTCGCGCGCGGCTGGATGATCGACGAGCAGCACGACGTGCTCTCGGTGCTCGCTCAACGCCTCGGGATGTACTACACGTTCCTACCGACGATCGGCGACTTGCACGGCAACGCGGTGTTGTCGCGATATCCGATGGAGGTCACGAAGCGCGTCGCGTACGCGCCGGGA
>JANNUM010000431.1:0-4255 GCA_031395235.1 Chloroflexota bacterium | reverse complement strand
CCCTCGAGGTCATCCGGGAAGATCGGTCCGTCGAGCTGCACGCGATCGTGTCGTCGGGCGCGAAAGCGACCATCGCGTATGAGACCGATCGCAGCTATGACGACGTCGTCGGCCTCGCCGACGTCGTGCACGACGAGAAGAACTTGGCCGCGTCCCTCGCCAGCGGAACATTCCTGACGTCTGGGATGCTCGTCGCGCCCTGCAGCATGAGGACGATGGCGGCGATCGCGAACGCGCTGGACGACAACCTGATCGTGCGTGCGGCGGACGTCCATCTGAAGGAGCACCGCAAGCTGGTGCTCATGGTGCGCGAGACGCCGCTCAACGCGAATCACCTGAGGCTGATGCACGAGCTCGCGCTCGCGGGCGCGGTGATCCTGCCGCCTGTGCCCGGCTTCTATCAGCGACCCACGACGCTGATGGACCTTGTCGACCACAGCGTCGGAAAGGCGCTCGATCAGCTCGCCATCGAGCACTCGCTCTTCCGGCGGTGGACGGGGCCGGAGCCGCAGCGCTGACCGACGACGTGCGCGCGGCGCAGGCCGCCCGCAACGAATTCGCGGACTGGCTGCGCGGACCTTCGTCGTATCTCGCAGCCGTCGCGCGGCACGAGCTGCCGGTGGGGGAGACGGTGGGCCTGCACGGTCATGTCATCGAGGCGCTCAGCGATGGCTTCCGCATCGACGGCGAGCTCAGCGGGGCGCGCACGATCGAGGGCGAACGCTATCGTCTGCGCCTCTCGCACCAGAACATGCCGGCGGTCGTCATCCTCGACGCGGAGGCACCTCGTTCCGATGTGGTGCCCGACTGGTTCCCCTACGACCCGGCGTACCGCTGCGTGGTTCCGCTCGAGCGCGACGCCGCGGAGGTCAGCGTCGACTCGACCCGTGAGCGCGAGCGCGCGGCGACGCGCGCAGGCTGGTTCCACTTCGTCGTCGCCGGGGTCGCGTGCCGTGTGATGGCGCTGCGACTAGATGAGCCTGATGTCGCGGCCGACGTGCTGGATGTGTACTTCACCGACGCCACGAGCGGCCGAGAGTCGTACCGGATGCGCTATGTCGGCGCGGCCGCCGGAGCAGACGGACGTTACGTGCTCGACTTCAACCGCGCGTACAACCCGGCCTGCGCGTACTCACCGCACTACAACTGCCCGATCCCGCCACCTGAGAACCACCTGGCGGTCGCGATCCGCGCCGGCGAGCGGCTGCCGCGCCTGGAAGAGCCCTAGCTTCGCGCTCCAACGTGGTCGGTCGCGTGCACCGCCTGCTTGCCGAAGCCGTCGCGCACCGCGATCTGGCCATCGTCGTAGATCGCCTCGCCGCGAAGGAACGTGTAGCGCGCCACGCCGCGGACCTCGCGCCCCGCGTACGGCGTCCAGCCGCACTTGCTGAGCACGTCTTCGTCGCGGATCGTTCGGCGTTCCGTCAGGTTGACGAGCACGATGTCGGCATCGGCGCCCACACGGATCGCGCCCTTGCGCGGATAGAGACCGAAGAGCTTCGCCGGTCGCGTCGCGGTGGCGTCCGCGACGCGCTCCAAGCTGAGCTTGCCGTCGTCCACGTCGGTGAGCAGCAGCGAGAGGTAGAACTGCTCTGACGGCGTTCCGGTGTGCGCCTTCCAGCCATCCTTCCAGCCCGGCTCCTTCTCCTCGCGCAGGTGCGGCGCGTGATCGGTGGCCATGATGTCGACGGTGCCGTCGCGAAAGCCTTCGTACACCGCGTTCGAGTGGTGCGGCGCGACGTAGTAGGAGAGCGCGTACGCGCCGAGCCGCTCGATGTTCGCCCAGTCGTTGCCCAGCCAGAAGCACCACGGGTTCACCTCGGCCGAGACCGCTCGTCCCGCGGCCTTGGCCGCGCGCAGCATCTCCACGACGCGCTTGGTCTGCGTGTGCAGCAGGTGGAGCCGCACGCCGGTCGCTTCCTGCAGCCGCAACAGCAGCGCGACCGCCGTGTCCCAGATCACGCCGTCGTCGTGCGCGTAGGCCTTCGCGTACGCGCGGAAATCGCGCTCGCCGCGATCCCAGTACTCGTGCTCGATCGCGTCCATGAGCGACTGATCGTGCGGATGGATCATCAGCGGAAGACCGGTCGCCTTGACCGCTTTCATCCGCTTGTACAGCTCACCGTGCTCGTGGAGGCCGATGCCGGGCATGTGCGGGTACGAGCGGCCGGTGTCGACCACCATGAAGATCTTGAACGCGAGGATCCCGCGCTCCGCGAGCTTCGGGATCTCCGCGAGCTGGACGCCGGACGCGTTGACGTTGTAGTCGACCATCGCGCGCTGCCGGTACAGCGCGAGCATCGCGTCGAGGTTCGCAGCGGTCGTCGGGGGCGGGTCCACGTTCGGCATCGCCACTGACACGGTCACGCCGCCGGCGGCGCACTGGCGACCGATCGCGGCGAGGTCCTCTTTGTGGCTGAACCCCGGCTCACGGTGATGTGAATGCATGTCAATGAGCCCGGGGAGCGCGACCAGGCCATCCGCCTTGATCTCGCGCTTTCCCTTCGGCGCGGTGCCGGCGTCGCTGATGGCTGCGATCCGCTCGCCGTCGATCGCGATATCGGCGCGACGCGGTCCGTCCTCGAGGATCGCGTTCACTCCGCGGATGACGATGTCGTGCGTCATGCCGGCATCTTCTCCACGGCCGCCGGGCCGCTCACGTGGTACACCGTCTCCTCTTGCGCGTACTGCTCCCGCACCAGGGTGGTGCCCTCCTGTAGGACGAGACGCCGCAGCCAGTCGACCATCATCGGGATCACCACGCTCGCGTACTGCCGATACGCCGCGTAATGCGTGGTCCCGCTCTGCAACACGAGCTTCTTCGGCCCGCCCGCCGCCTCGTACAGCTGCCGCGCGTGATCCGTCGGCGTGACCGCATCGTTCTCGACGCCGATGACCATCAGCCCCCGGACGCGGCTCGCGGCATCGATCGGTCGGTACTCGAGGATCCCGTGCGCGGACGCGAGCGGCACCGCGTTCGGGATGCGAGCATCGACGTCGGACTTCACGGAGCTCGCCTTCCGCTCCGGCGTCTCGACCATGATCCCCTCGCGCGGATGCACGGTGACGCCGGTCCCGCGCGTCGCACGCTGACGCCGGTCGGCTTCGACGGCGGCGAGGAACGCCACCCACTCGTGCTCCGGCCGCATCCGGTGCAGCCAGTCGCGGCCATCCGCGACGGGGACCTGGCTGATCGTCGCGCGGATGTCCGGCTCGGCCGCGGCCGCGAGCACCGCGTTGCCGCCCCCGGTGCCACCGCTGCCGAAGATCGCGGCGCGCTCGGCGTCCATGTCCGCGCGTCCGCGCATGTACGCGATCGCGTTGCGCCAATCTTCGATCTGCCAGGCGGGCGAGATCGTCCCGCGATCGCCTTCGCTCTCGCCGAAGCCGCGGTAATCGAAGATGAGGACGGCGAACCCCGCGTCCGTGAACGCCTGGTGGTAGGGCACGTAGAGCTTCGCGTCCGCCAGACCGAGCCAGCCGGGGCCCTGCACGATGAACGGAAGTCGTTCCGCTCCTTCGTCCGGTCGATGCAGGAAGCCGTGAAGTCGCGCGCCCTCGCTGTAGAAATCGACGGTCTCGGTCTTCACGCACACATAATGCGCGACCGTGCCTACCATCGCTCGACCCTTCCTGGGCGTCCTTGCGATCTCCGCCGCGATCACGATGACGAAAGGAACGGTGGAGATCGCGTACCCGCCCTATCTCGCGGGCTACGGATACACGCTCTCGCTCATCGGATTCCTCACGTCGCTCATCGCCGTGCTTCAGCTCGCCTCGCGGCTCCCGGTCGGCGCCGCGTATCGCGCCGACCGCGTGAAGCGGCAGTTCGCGCTCGCCCTCGTCGCCTTCGGCATCTCGACGAGCGGTTTCGCGTTCGCCGCCGGCGAGCCGCTCGCGGTCACGGCGCTCAGCGTGCTCCACGGGTTCGCGTTCGGAAGCCTCGGGACGCTCGGCCTCGCCCTGGCGATCGACTTCGCCGGAGGTCGTCGCGCCGGTGTCTCGATGGCCTGGTACACCGCCGCGAACTCGACCGGTTACGCGCTCGGCGCGCTGATCGGCGGCTCGCTGGCCGACACGATCGGGATCCCATCGACGCTCGGCCTCATGGGAGTGTTGCCTCTCGGCGCGGCCGTCGTCGTGCTGGCGCTGCCGCCCATCGCAGCCGCGCCGTTCGTGTCAGACCGCGGCAGTGGGATCCGCGGCCTGCTGGCGGCCGGATCGCGGCTCGACAGCCGGGTATGGCTCGCGTTCG
>JANNUM010000389.1:0-3003 GCA_031395235.1 Chloroflexota bacterium | reverse complement strand
GCATCGTGTGCTCAAGTCGGGCGGACGTATCCAGGTCGGGGACATCCTCGTTCACCGGGAGGTGCCCCAGGATGCGAGAGACGACATCGATCTGTGGAGTGGCTGAATTGCCGGTGCTCTGCTGGATGCAGAGTGGCGTGTGCTCCTCGAGCAGACCGGATTCACCGACATCGTCATGTCCAACGAGGTCGATGTGTTCTCCGGAAGCAAGCACGAGAGTGACGCCAAGGAGTTCGAGACCCGCGGCGTGACCGTTTACTCGCGCAAGCCCGCTTAACCGCTCCCGGCGCTATACGAACGTCGTCGTGGCGAGCGGGTTCGCGTTCATCGCGTCACTCGTCGTGACGCAAGGCCCGGAGACCGCGAGGCCAGGCCAGAAGGTCGTCGAGTCCGAGCGACTCAATCACCTGTTCGAGCGCGACCGCGCACGCCCTCGCGCTCGTTGGGCGACGTTTCGGATCGCGCGCTAAGCAGCCCATGACCACGTCTTCGAGCTGCCGCGGGACCTCTGGAACGAGATCGCGGAGCGGCATCGGCTCCTCGGCCAGCTGCGGATAGCGAGCGGCAAGCTCTTCGGAAGCGTCGAGGCCCTCGGAAAAGGGTTGCATCGCCGTGAGCGCTTCGTAGAGCGTGGCGCCAAGGCCGAAGAGATCAGTGGCCGGTGTCAGGGTCTCACGTCGGCACTGTTCCGGTGACATGTACGCCCGCGTGCCAACACTACGATCGAGGCGGAGGTTCATCCCCTCGCGCGCAAGACTGAGGTCGAGCAGGCGCGGCGGGTCGCCCATCGTCACGTTGGCCGGCTTCACGTCGAGGTGCAGTACCCCTTGGGCGTGGATGTACTGGAGCGCCGCGAGCACGCGAATGCCGAGCAGGCAGGTCTCGGGCACCCGCACCGGACCGATGTCCTCCAGGTGGTCCTGCACCGACCGCGCGGTGACGAGCTCGAGCACCAGATGCGGACGCGGGCCGGCGTCGGTCCACCGCAGGACTCGCACAAGGTTCGGGTGGATCAGGCGCGCGCCGATGCCGCCCTCGCGTCGAAGCGCTGAGAGCGCGCGATCTTCGGTAACGCGGTGCGGACGGAGGACCTTCGCCGCGACGCGGGTAAACAGCCGCCGATCCCACGCCTCGAAGACTTCGTAACGCTCGCCGCCGCCGAGATGGCTGATCGCGACAAGGTCTTCAGCGATCTCGTCGTTCGCGCGGAACTGCCAGCTCTCGCGCGTATTGTTCGCGTTTCGGTCGGCGTCCGTCATGGTCGGCGACGGATGTTAGGTGTTGACGCAGCCGCGCGTACCACGAGGAGGTACTCCAGTACCTCCCCCGGTCGGGCCCTTAACGCGCTCCTCCCGGTGTGCGTTTATATCGCTGGAAGGTGGAGGTATGTTCGAACAGATCCTCGTTCTACTGCTGAAGACCAAGTTCCATCTGATAACCGCGGCAAAGATCCCGGTGATCGCCGCGCTGCTGGTGCTCGGCAGCACGGGGTTCATCGTGACCGGAACGATCTCCGGCGAAGACGGTGACCAGACGGTCAACCTGACCGTGAAGCCGCTCGAGAGCAGGGAGTGCATCCTTGCGCTGATTGCGCAGACGGAGACGCTGCTGCAGATCGACGCGCTCGGGTCCCACGCGACGCGGCAGCTGGGCCGGATGCCCGACCGCGCTCGCGAGAACGCCGAGGAACAGAACAAGCTGCTCGACGAGGCTGCGGTGCTGGCGCAGCTCAATACCTCGTCCACACAGATCCACGATGCGCTTGCCGCGGCGCGGCAGGAGGTGCTCGCGCCGCCGCCGGACCTGGATATGTGCCAGGACGGCAACCCTGACACGACCGTCGATCTGGATGTTGCGGTGCTGCGCGCCAAATACGACCAGATCGTGCGCGACCTCGGCCAGAGGCTCAGCGGCATCTTGACCGACGCGCAGACGGCGTTCGACACCCTGGTGGCGAACGCGCCGCTCAAGCCACTTCAGTTGCAAGGGGACAGCTCAAGCCACTCCAGCGACTGAGTTCGATCGTACGGAAATAGCGAGGCAGCAAATGGAACGCTCGCTCGAGGCAGGTCCGTGGGGAGCCCTGAGGCGGTGGTGGGAGACGCCCGGTCGGGTGACCAAGGTCGCCTTGGCGCTGGCCGTTGTCTTCGCGCTAGCAGGTGTGATCAATCTCGCCGCCGCCAGCCTTGGTCGGGCCACAACGAATCGGGCATCCGTCGGAGTCCAGGCGACCACCGCGCCGACCGTATCGGTTCCGCCCTTGCAGGCCGAGGCCGCGCCGGCCGACGCTGGGAAGACCTGGTCCGCGACGAAGGTGTGGCAGGGCACCGGAAGCAGCGAGACCGAGGCGTTCGTCGTTGGCGAACACTGGCGTTTGGACTGGATCTTCAGTCCGGCGCAGACCGGCGGCATCGTGCAGGTCTTCATCTATCACGCCGACGGTCGCGTGCTCATGAATCTTGCCGTCAGCAACACGAAGGGTGGGGCGGACACGAGCTTCTGGGCCGGACCCGGGACGTACTTCCTCAAGATCAACTCGAGCGGCGGTGACTGGAAGCTCGCGGTCCAGGATCTGCGCTAAGACTCTGACGTGGGCGGGAAAGCGCCGTGAGGCAACTCGTCCGCGTGTGCGTCACGCTCGTGTTCCTGGTCGCGCTGCTGCCGATGGCCCATGCGCGTGCGGCTACATGCGCGAGCAGCGTTGGCCCAGGGATCCCGCCTCCGAGCCGCGTGCCGAGCGGCCTGTCGGGATTCCACGCCTCGTGGTACGGGCAGAGCGGGTATCCGACCCTGTGCCCCGGGGAGGCGTCGACCGCGGTCGTCGCGTACGCCAACAGCGGATCGTTCGGCTGGGTGTCGGGGCGCATGGGCGAGGTCGCGTATCTCGGCACGTGGTCGCCCGAGCCCGGACACGACCGAGCGACACCACTCGGCGGCGACGGCACGCTCGGCTCGCCGGCGACCGGATGGCCGCGCTACAACCGCATCGCGGTGCAGCCCGCG
>JANNUM010000375.1:0-1537 GCA_031395235.1 Chloroflexota bacterium | reverse complement strand
ACCTCGTAGACGCCCGGCTTCGCCACCGTTCCGGTGACCGACACGAGCTTCGTTTCGGCCTTGGCGCCGTCCAGGACGAGCGGCAGCCACGCCAGCGTCTCCGCGCTCGACACGAGCGTCGGACGCATCAGATAGCCCTGCGAGGCCGGGTACGGGGGACGCTGCCTCGCCATCGCGCGCTTCGACTCGAGCACGTTGAGCAGCGCGCTCTCCTCGCCGCCCATGAAGCCGCCCGGCCCGAGCGTGATCTCGATGTCGTTTCGGCTGGCGAGGGCGCGCTCGGAAGCGTCGCGCGCGCCTGCCGCCTCCGGATGCAGGTACAGGAACGCGCGCGTCGCGCCGGTGATGACCATGGCGATCTCGATGCCCCGCACGACGAGCTCGGCGTGGCGCTCCAGCAGTGTTCGAGCGAGCGGACTGCCAGGGTCGGCGTCGTAGGCGTTCGCGACGACGTAGGCGTCGCGTCCGACCGCATTGGCTCTCACGGCGCGCAGCTTGTCCGAGAGGGCGAAGCCCGCGCCGCCGCGGCCACGCAGACCCGACGCGGCAATGCGCAGGGTGGCAGCGTCGGCGTCGAGCCCGCGGTCCAGCGCAGGAACGCGCGCACCGTCGAGCAGGCGCGCGGCGGTACTAGCGGGCATATGCGGGTTCGACGACGTGACGCACCTCGTCCTCGTGCAGCTCATCGTGAGCGGGTGGGGGCGACTGCGGTGGCCATGCGCCCGCGATCGCGAGGTTGCCGGTGAAGCGTCGGCCACCGCGCGGCACGGCGGTGCCCTCACCCTCCGGCGCGCCGCGGAAGTTCGAAAAGAGCGACGCGGTCGTGTACAGGTCGGTCATCGTTGTTCCGAACTCGATCGCGATCAGCTCCGCGGCCGTCCACGGGAGGTAGCCGTATGCCGCGTGAGTTCTGTAGAGAACGCGCGTCATGCGGTCCGCGCCGTCCGGCTCGCTCTGAAGGATGCCTCGCACCTTTCCGAGGTCGAGCCGGGTCTCTTCCTCGGCGGGGATCGTCGTGACGGCAGTGGACATCGGACGGCGATCGCCGTACGGGGCGGCCGCGACCATGCGGATCCGGTAGTAGTTGGCGCGCGGCGCGAGGAGCGGGCGGCGCCGGAATGCGTTGCGGAACGTGTACGAGATCGAGATCGCGCGCGGCGGGCACGCCTTCTCGCACATGAGGCAGCTCTCGCACTTGAAGATGCTGGTTTCGGGCTCGAGCAGCAGCGCGATGAGCCCGCGGCTGCGCTCGGGGAGGATCCGCTTCTCATAGGGGTACTTCCGCGTGACCGGGCGCGGACGCACGAAGTGCTCGAGTGTTCGCAGCATCCCGGTGATGATCCCGAACATGCTTAAGCCACCATCGCGAGTCTCGGCGATGGGCGACCGTGATGCATCGTGGAGAGCAGGACGCTCGACCGAGGGCCCCCGCGCGCGAGGGGTCCCCGTCCCGACAAGGGACGGGGTTTCGCGCGTAAAGAGGGTTTCGGTCGAGCCGACGACGCGAGCCGGAGCAGGGAGCTAGCGGGTGTTCGGG
>JANNUM010000373.1:0-1582 GCA_031395235.1 Chloroflexota bacterium | reverse complement strand
AGAGATCGGGTGATATCCGAGATCCGCCATGCGCGGGTTCACCAGGCGCCAGCCGAGCGTCGTGTCGTACAACACGCGCTCGCCGCGCGGGAATGCTTCCGACGGCTTGAGCGTGACCAGCGGCGCGCGCGTCATGCTCTCCACGCCGCCGGCGATGACGATGTCGGCCTCGCCGCCCTGGATGCGGCGTGCGGCGTCGTTCACCGCCTCGAGGCCCGAGCCGCAGAGCCGGTTCACCGTGACGCCGGGCACCGAGTCCGGCAGGCCCGCGAGGAGCGCCGCCATACGGGCGACGTTGCGGTTGTCCTCGCCGGACTGGTTCGACGCGCCGAATACGACCTCATCCACCTGGTCGTCACCGATGTCGGTTCGCTCGAGGACCGCGCGGATGACGTGCGCGGCGAGATCGTCCGGTCGGAGCCCTGCGAGCGCGCCACCGTAGCGGCCGACGGGCGTGCGCACGTAACCGAGGACGACCGCGTCGCGCGGATGGCGACTCATCCTTCTATCTTCCCTCGAACTTCGCCTGCGTCTTCGATGTGAACGCCCGCACCCCTTCGGCGTAGTCGTGTGTTCGGCCGGCGCGATCCTGCAGCGAAGACTCCAGCTCGAGGAAGGAGACGAAGTCGCGGTCCCACGAGGCGCTCAGCCCCTCCTTTGAGAGCGCGTACGCCTCGGTCGCGCCCTGGGCCAGAACGCGAGCGTACGCGCGCCACGCGTCGGCGAATTCCTCATCGGGCCACACGCGCGTCACGAGACCGATGCGCAGCGCTTCGTCCGCGCTCACCGGATCTCCGGTCAGGATCATGTCCATCGCCCGTCCCCACCCGATGAGGCGCGGGAGGAAGTACGCGGACCCGGCGTCGGGCACGAGGCCGATACGGCTCCACGCCGCGCGGAACGACGCGGACGCCGCCGCGACGCGCACGTCGCACGCGACCGCGACGCCGAGACCCGCGCCGGCCGCGACGCCATTGACCGCGGCGACCACCGGCTTGCGCATCTCGCGGATCTTCGCGATGACCGGGTGGTAGCGGCGCCGCAGCTCGTTCCCCAGCTGGAGGTCCTCGCCCGCCACGACCTTCAGGAAACGGTCGAGCAGGTCCTGACCGGCCGAGAAGCCGCGGCCTGCTCCGGTGATGACGACGGCGCGCACTGCGGTATCGCCCGCGACCTCGTCCACCGCGAGCGTGAGCGCGCTCGTCAGGGTTTCGTCGAACGCGTTGAGCACCTCGGGCCGGTCGAGGGTGATGACGGCGAGCGCGCCGTCGCGCTCGAGGCGGAGCGGCCCGGCCACTACTTCCCCTTGAAGCTGGGCTTGCGCTTGTTCACGAAGGCGTCGACGCCTTCCTTCTGGTCCTCCGTCGCGAAGAGGAGGTAGAAGGCCTTGCGCTCGAATTCGAGGCCGGCGTCGAGGGTCGAGTTCCACGCGAGATCAACAGCCTCGGTCGCGAGCCGCGCGGCGACGGGCGCCTTCTCCGCGATCGTGAGCGCCAGTGTCTTCGCGTCCTGCAGCCAGCTGGCCGCCGGATAGACCTGCGCCACCAGGCCGATCGCCTTGGCTTCCTGCGCGCCGACGAAG
>JANNUM010000441.1:0-2544 GCA_031395235.1 Chloroflexota bacterium | reverse complement strand
CCAGCGCCTGCTGGTAGCCTGCATCGTCACCCGCCCGCTACTACGAGCTCGAGCTCGTGAAGTACGTCGCGAATGACCGACGCTGAGGGCGACCGCGAGGTCCGCATCGCGATCGCGCGATCGATCAAGACCCGCGGACGGATCCCGACGATCGCGGACGTCGCCGCCGACATCGGGAAGGACATCGCGACGGTGGACGCCTCCTTCGCGCGCCTGATCGAGGGCCACGTGTTCATCCCGCGCAAGGACTCGAGCGAGATCTACGCCTACGACCCGTTCTGCGTCGGGCCGACCGACTTCTTCGTCACCGCGGCGGGTCGCGTGTGGTTCGGGATCTGCGCCTGGGACGCGCTCGGCATCCCCGCGGCGCTGGGCGAGCCGGGTGTGATCGAAACGCACTGCGGCGACTGCGGCGAATCGCTGGTGGTCGAGGTGGACGCGGACGGTGCCACCGACGTGCAGACCTGGACCGTCATGCAGGTCGGCGTATCCCCCCGCGACTTCTGGAAGGACATCTACTTCACCTGATCGACCATGCTTCTCTTCCGGTCGGAGGAGCACGCCAAGGTCTGGAGCGAACGCGCGAAGCCTCCCGCGTCGGCGATCCTCACCATCGAGCAGGCGACCGCACTCGCGCATGCCTGGTACGCGAAGAAGCTCGATCCGGACTGGCAGCGCTTCACCACCGAGGAGGCCGAGGCGATCTTCGACGACCTCGGTCTCGATCCGAAGTTCTGGCGGCTGAGCTGAGCGCGTGACACGACGGCCGGTCATCACCGTCATCGGCAAGAGCGCGCGCAATCCCGCGGATCCCGTACCGGCGCAGGCGCTGCGCGCCGCGGAAGAGGTGGGGAAGCTGCTCGCGGAACGCGGCGCCGTGGTCGTGACCGGCGGTCTCTCCGGCGTCATGGAGGCGGTGAGCCGCGGCGCGAAGAACGCGGGCGGTCTCGTGATCGGGATCCTGCCCGGCGTCGACAAGCGCGACGCGAACGCGTACGTCGACGTCGCGATCACGACCGGCATGGGCTGGATGCGCAACACACTCGTCGTGCGCGCCGCCGACGCGGTGATCATGATCAGCGGGGGCATCGGCACGCTCAACGAGCTCACCGTCGCGTACGAGGACAAGCCGACGGTGATCCTCGAGGGCACCGGCGGCTGGGCCGATCGCATCCGCGAGATCGCGTACAAGGGAAAGCACCTCGACGAGGCCGGGACGAGCGAGCTGCGCTACGCGAAGACGCCGGCCGAGGCCGTGGACCTCGCGCTCTCGCTCGCGCCGGGCGCCGAGACGGGTAAGACGACCCTGCGCGAGTTCCGCAGCTGATCACGGCTGGGCGGTAGTCTGGTGAAAATGGACTCCTACGCCCAGGGCACGTCATCCGTGCCACTCTTGGGCGAAACGATCGCCCAGAACCTGAGGCGGACCGTCCGGACCTTCGGTTCGCGCGATGCGCTCATCGTCAGGCACCAAGGCTACCGAGCCACCTACACGGAGTTCTGGCAGCAGGTCCAACAGTGCGCGCGGGGCCTGATGGGACTGAGCATTCAGAAAGGCGAACGTGTCGGCATCTGGTCGCCCAATCGCTACGAGTGGGTCGTCGTTCAATACGCGACCGCGCAGATCGGCGCCATCCTCGTGAATATCAACCCGGCGTATCGCGTACACGAGCTTGAATACGCGCTCAACCATTCCGGCTGCCGAATGGTGATTCACTCGCGAGGTTTCCGCAAAGCCAACTACACCGAAATGATCGCGGAGGTCCGACCGCGTTGCGCTGCGGTCGAGACGACGATCGAATTGGAGTCGTCATGGCAGGAGTTGCTCGACGCTGGCGCAGACGTCAGCCAAGCCGATCTCGAGGAGCGGGAATCGTCACTTCAGTTCGACGACCCGATCAATATCCAATACACGTCTGGAACGACCGGATACCCGAAGGGCGCCACGTTGTCGCATCACAACATCCTCAACAACGGCTTCTTTACGGGCGAAGGCCTGAACCTTACTGAGCGCGATCGGGTCTGCATTCCCGTGCCGTTCTATCACTGCTTTGGAATGGTGCTCGGCAACCTGGCCTGCACAACGCACGGCGCGTGCATGGTCATCCCGGGCGAGGCGCTTGATCCGTTGGCGGTGATGAGGACGATCCAAGAGGAACGGTGCACGGCCCTCTACGGAACCCCGACGCACTTCATATCGGAGCTGGACCACCCTGACTTTGCGAGCCACGACTTTTCCTCGCTGAGGACAGGGATCATGGCTGGTGCACCGTGCCCCGTGGAAGTGATGAAGAACGTGCTAACCAAGATGCACGCGCCTGAGATAACGATCTGCTATGGCATGACTGAGACCTCACCAGTCTCGACTCAGACGAGGATCGGGGATCCGCTCGAGAAACAGGTTGGCACGGTCGGCCGTGTCCATCCGCACGTCGAGATCAAGGTCGTGGATCCTGAGACCGGTCGGATCGTACCGCGCGGCGTACCGGGCGAGCTCTGCACGCGAGGCTATAGCGTGATGCTGGGCTACTGGAACAACACGGA
>JANNUM010000283.1:0-1835 GCA_031395235.1 Chloroflexota bacterium | reverse complement strand
CGAGCGTGAGCGGCGGCACGACGCTCCCGAGCACAAGCGCGTCGATCTCGTCGAGCGAGAGGTCCTCACGGCCAAGGAGCGCGTCGACCATGACAGCGAGCTCGTCCTCGGTCCGGTCATGGACGGTCGCGGTCCGCCAGGTCGCGAGGAGCTCGGCGCCGCGGTACGCGCCGAGGACGACGTTCGTGTTCCCGACGTCGACCGCGAGGAGGGTTCCCACTAGTCCTTGCTTTCGGTCGCTCCGGTGCGCAGACCGTCCTTGCCGCGGTGCGCGGCGAGCGCTTTCGCGACGTTCGCCGGGACGAAGGTGTCCACGGACGCGCCGAACGCGACGAGCTCCTTGATGCGCGATGCGGAGATGAAGAGCCACTCGGGAGAGGTCATGAAGTAGACCATCTCGACCTCAGGAGCGAGCCGATGGTTCATGTTCGCCATCTCGAACTCGAACTCGAAGTCCGACAGTGCGCGGATGCCGCGAATGACGAACGAGGCGCCGGACGACCGCGCGAACTCGACGGTGAGGCCGTCGAACGCGCGGATCTCGACGTTCGAGAACTCCCCGCAGGCGCCCTTCATCAGCTCGATCCGCTCCTCCACGTCGAAGAGCATGCGCTTCGAGACGTTCGTGCCGACGCCCACGACGACCCTGTCGAACAGGCGCGCCGAACGGGCGACGATGTCGAGATGCCCGTTCGTGGGCGGGTCGAAGGACCCCGGATAGACCGCCACGCGCAGTGTCATCAGGTCGCGCCTCCTTGGCTGAAGTGCACGCCAGGAGCAATGCTACTCGGGCCTGTGCGCGTACACCGTCACCCCGCGGGTGTCGAACTCCCTGGCGTCCGACTCGTGACCGCTGCCAGAGAAGACGTCGACCTCGTTCGACAGCACGACGTCCTCGAACCCCACGTGCTCGAGCAGCGGCTTCCACTCTGCATCCAGCAGAGCACCGGCAATTCAGCCGCTCCAGAGCGCGATGTCGTCGCGCGCGTCCTGCGGCACGTCGCGGTGCACGAGGATGTCGCCGATCTGGATGCGCCCGCCGGGCCGCAGCACACGGAGCAGCTCGCGGAAGACCTGTGGCTTGTCGGGGCAGAGGTTCACGACGCCGTTGCTGATGACGACATCGGCCCAGCCGTCAGGGACCGGCAGCTCTTCGGCGAAGCCGGCGCGGATCTCGACGTTCGCGAGTCCCATCGCACGGGCGCCGGCGGCTGCACGCTCGCGCATCTCCGGCGTCATGTCGACGCCGACCACCACACCACCGGGCGCGACCTGCAGCGCCGCGATGAGCGTGTCGGTCCCCGCGCCGCAGCCGACATCGACCACGCGCTCGCCCGGGTGGAGATCGCCGAACAGGAAGGGGTTCCCCGTCCCGGCGAAGGAGCTCAGGCTCTCGACCGGTAGGCGGTCGAGCATCGCGGACGGGTAGCCGAGCATCACGGCCAGGGGCCGGCCGGTGTGGAAGTGGAAGCCGAGCGCGGGATCGAGCGCGACGTCGCGGTACTTCTCCGCGATCGCGCGCCGCAGCGTCTCGCCGACCGCTACATCGGTGGCCGCTCTCTCGTCATCGGTCCGGGCGTGAAGACGGGCGTGCGCTTGCGCGTCGACAACCCGTCGGAGGTCGGCGCGGACCGCATCGCGAACACGCTTGCGGCGCACCGCCGTTATGGCGGGCCGCTCGTCATCGTCGACTTCGGTACGTCGACGAACTTCGACGTGGTCTCGGCGAAGGGGGAGTTCCTCGGCGGAGCGCTGGCACCCGGTGTCGAGATCTCGCTGGACGCGCTGGCCTCGCGTGCCGCGCAGCTGCGCAAGGTCGAGTTCGTAGCGCCACG
>JANNUM010000266.1:0-2685 GCA_031395235.1 Chloroflexota bacterium | reverse complement strand
GTGAAGAAGCGGATGTTCTCGCTCGGCCGCTGCGCGACGTACTGCCGGTCCTTGTACGCGGTGCAGACGTCGTCGAAGCCGATCGAGTTCGGCCGCCACATGGCGTGGAGGCGACCGTAGAACTCCATCGCGTCGACCGTTCCCGGCCGGGTCTCGCGGGAGATCTCGCGGCGGTTGAGCGACTCGGGCGCAGGGACAACGTCGGGCCGCTCGCCCAGCGCCGACGGCAGGCGCTTCAGGATCTCCTCGAGGACGAAGCCGATGTCGCCGCGCACCAGACGGTATTCGTTCGACACGCGGTGCCGGAACTCGCCCTGCTTGTGGCCGTACGCGTCGCGCAGATCGGTGAAGTGCCAGACGTGCCCGGCATTGATCTTCCCCAGGTTGAGCGAGTACTCGCCGGCGTCGAAGCCGAGCGTGATGACCACGTCGTCCTTGGTCACGCCCTTCCAGAGGTCCATGGCGACGTCGTTGCCGCCGAACGAGATATACCCGAAGCCCCAGCGGTTCGACGGCGAGACCGCGTTCGCCCCGTTCACCGACCACACCGTGGGTGCGTGGAGAAGCTCTGAGAGACGCGTGGTGAGCTCGCGGATGCCCGGAGCGAACGCGGCCTCGCCGCCGATGTACACGAGCACGCGCTTGCCGCGCGCGACGCGCGGGAACTCCTCCAGGAAGTCAGAGACGTCGCGCGCCGCGAACGTGCGTGGCTTCGACGTCCACGGCACCGACGCGTCCGCCGGACGTGACAGCACATCGGGGTGGAACGCGATGGCGACGGGCTTCGAGCGCTTGAGCACCCGCTGCGCCTGGCGCAGACCGTCCTCGAGCGAATGGACGCTGTCGATGACGACGCAGCCTTCGCCCAGCTCGGCCTCGAGCTGCGGGACGACATTCATGCCGTGCTCGGACACGTCCTGGAGGGGCGCGTTGCCGATGGACATCGTCGAGTTCAGCGCGATGAGATAGATCGCCGGGATGTTGTGCAGCTTCGCGTCGGTCATCCCGCTTCCGCCGAGCTTCGTCGCGGCACCGGTCGTCGTGATGCAACCCGCGACGCGCCCCGTCGCGTACCAGTGACCGAGCGGTGCGAATCCGGCGACGTACTCGCCCATCGTGAGCATGCGCGAGAGGCCGTCGCGCGACTGCGTCAGATCGGTGTACGGCTCGAGGTGCTTCGCGACATGCACGACCCCGCCACCGTTCACGCCCGCGAAGAAGGTGACGCCCCAGGAGCGCAGGACGTCGATGAGCACCTGGTTCCCGCTCGTCTCGAGCCACGGTGTCGCGCGCTCGCGTCGCTGGCGCTCGACGGTCACTGCCACTTTCGTCTCCCCTTCCTTCACCAAATGAAGAAGGCCTCCCTTTTTCGGGAGGCCTTTGTGCTTGGTCTTGTTTGCGAGTGGTGAGCCGCTATCCCCCCGAACGGACGTACGCCCTCTCAACGAGGACGATGCCAATAAGGGCGAGGAGGAAGCGGGCGAATTCCATCTCCGACCAGTGTTCTTGCCAGACCGTGCGACGGTCAACCCCCGAATGGGTGCGTTGTGCACCGCGCACTATGCGGTCCATCACGAGGCCAGCCGCACGAGCGCCTGACGTCCGAGGATCGCGAGGCGCAGCGCCAGCAGCGAGTCGGCGTCGGTGAGATCGGCGCCCGTGAGCTTCGCGATGCGGCGCATGCGGTGGCGAACGGTGTTGCGATGCAGGTAAAGCTCGCGCGCGACGCCGTTCACGCTTCCCTGAAGGCGGAGGTACGCATCGAGTGTCTGGACCAGATCGGCGTTCCGCTCGTCGGCGCCGAGCGGCCCGAGGATGCGATCGGAGAACGCGCGGATCTCGCTCGTGGGCTGACCGAGGACGAAGCAATACGGACCGAGATCGTCGAAGTGCGTCGTGCGCCCGTCGCCATCGGTCGTGCGCCCGAGGGCGAGAGCCTGCTCCGCCTGGACGAGCGCGAAGTGCGCGCCCGATGACCCGGGCTTCGGACCCGCGACGCCCGCAGAGAGCGCGTTGTCAGAAACATCGGCGGCCACGCGCGCGCGCAGCCGCTCCCCTTCGCTGCGCGCGTCGACGGGCGTGGCCGCCGCGATGACCGCCGTGACGAATCCGCTCGCGGCCCGGACGACGCGCGCGTCCTCGGGCACCGCCGCGGCGACGGCGGCGCGCAGCTTCGCCGCCGCACCTCCGTGGCGGCTCGCGAACGCGATCGCGAGGTACCGGGCGTCGCTCGTACCTTCCCCCTAATAAACAGAAGAGCCTCCCTGTCTGGGAGGCTCTTGGTCTTTCGCTTGTTCTGCGGCTAGGTCCGTGCGCCTCCCAACGTCTGGTGCCCCTTCTCGACGAGAAGAGCGACCGGGACGATGACGATGAGCGGCTGGTACACGAGGTGGATGAGGCTACCAGCGCGGTGCTCTTCGCACAACGATCAGTCGCGGATCACCCGACCCGCTGGACTCGGCTTTCCACCATTCGGGAACTAGGCCCGGCTCAGGCGCCGCCAGACATCGCCGGCAGGATCTCCACGACCTTCGCCGTGCTCAGATCGGCGTTCTGTTCTAGGAAACGGGCGTCTTCGCCGTCCACGAAGACCGTCACGAACCGGCCGAAGGCTCCGTCCCGGAGCACCCGGGCGCCCAGCTCCGGATAGCGCGCTGCGATCTCGCTCTGGAGGGACGCCAGGTC
>JANNUM010000257.1:0-2806 GCA_031395235.1 Chloroflexota bacterium | reverse complement strand
GGTACGTCGCACGCATGCAGCAGGCGCAAGCGTCGGACACGCAGGAGGAGGCGCGCTTCCGCCAGGCGCTCATCTCATTCGAGCATCGCGATGGCACGCGTTCGCTTCTCACGCACGTCGGTGTCGTCGCCCTCGCGCGCGGTCCAGCCGGCGGCCCCCAGGATCGGGCGGTAGAGGTCGTCGACCAGGCGCGCGAACGGCCGCTCGGTCGCGTCGCGCACCGCGTAGTTGCCGAGCCACGAGAGCGAGTCGCCGATCGCGGCGAGGACCGCGCGGTCTTCCTCGCCGCGCATCGTCTCGAGGCGCGCGAGGAACATCGCGAGGGTCGCCTTCCCGTGACGCGCGAGCGCCCAGAGGTCGTCGACGAGCGCGAGCCGCTCCTCGGCCGACAGATGCGCGATGCCCGCGTCCAGACGGTCGCCCTCGAATGCGCTCGTGAAGCGGAAGCGGTAGAAGCCGCGGCCGCCGCCGTTCGGGAAGAACCAGCGCGCGCCCGGAAGCCGGACCGTGCCGCGCTCCGAGCTCAGGACCGAGCGATGCTCGCGCACGCCCTGCGCGGTGCCGTACTTGATCACCAGCGGAACGGGCCAGCGCTGCTGCGTGGCTGCGGCGTCGGTGTCGGAGAAGTACCGCGTCTGCGACAGCTCGAGCTCGAGCCCGCCGTCAACGTCACGCGCGCGGATGTCGATCAGCGGGTGGCCCGATTCGTTGATCCACGCGTTCGCGATGGCACTGACGTCCTGGCCCGACGCTTCGTCGAGCGCGCGCCAGAAGTCGTCCGCCGAGGCGTTCGCCTCCGCGTGGCGCTTCAGGTAGATGCGAACGCCCTCGCGGAATGCGTCCTCGCCGAGGTAGCCCTCGATCATGCGCAGGACCGCCGCCCCCTTCGTGTACGAGATCGCGTCGAACCGCTGCGATGCCTCCTCGGCGCTCTTGGCCTCGACCGAGATCGGGTGCGTTGAAGCGAGCGCGTCGAGGCTGAAGGCGCTCGTGTTGTCAGCGACGAAGTCGCGCCAGAAGCGCCACTCCGGATTGAGCGCCGCGGTCGCCTTCTCGCCGACAAACGAGGCGAAGGACTCGTTGAGCCAAATGTCCGTCCACCAGCGCATCGTGACGAGATCGCCCCACCACATGTGCGTGAGCTCATGCGCCACGGTGCTGAACAAGCCCTTCAGCGTCTGGATCGACGCGTTGCGCTCGTCGGCGGCGAGGAGCCGCGTGCGATAGGTGATCGCGCCCGGGTTCTCCATCGCGCCTGCCTCGAAGTCGGGGATCCCGATCGCATCGACCTTGTAGTACGGGTAGGGGATCGCGGTGTACGCCTGCAGCCACTCAACGCAGCGCACGTGCGCGTCGCGCGCGTAGATGCCCTGTGCCGCGAGACCCGGCGGGAGACAGACCCGCACCGGTATCCCCGACGGCGTCTTCGCGACCTCGGTGAACTCGTACGGCCCGACGGTGAACGCGACGAGGTAGGTGGAGATCTGCGGGGTTTCGCGGAAGACGGTCCGCGTGCGTCGCTCGTCCAGCTCCTCCTGCGACACCATCGGCATGTTCGCGATCGCGGCGTTCCCCGCCGGGTGGATGAGCTCGACTGTGAAGCGTGCCTTGAACTCGGGCTCGTCGAAGCAGGGAAACGCGCGGCGCGCGTCGGCGGCTTCGAACTGCGTCGCCGCGTAGCGCTCCTCGCCGCGCAGCGAGCGGTAGAGGCCACGCAGCGATTCACGGATGCCGCCCGTCCACGCGATCTCGAGGGTGTGCTCGCCTGCGAGGATCTCGCGGCCGAACCGCAGCGTCGCGGTCTCCGCCTCCGGGTCATATGTCGTGCCCTGCGCGGTCTCGCCATCAACGCTGGCCTTCTGGATATCCAGCTCCAACGCGTGCAGCACGATCTCGCGTGTGGGCCGCGAGGTTCGGAGCGCGATCCGCTCCCGACCGGTGGAGGTCCAATTGTCGAACTCGAGCTCGAATCGGAGCTCGTATCGGCTCGGCAGGACGTCTTTGGACAGGCGGAAGTTGCGCGCGTCGTCGCTCATCAGGCCTCCCCGCGGTGCTGAGCAAAAAGCGTAAGGCTTCGCGCGCTGATACGGTTTCGTCATGCCACCGCAGTTCATCTACACCATGTACGGCCTCAAAAAGATCGCGCCCGGGACGCAGCGGGAGATCCTGAAAGGGATCACGCTCGCCTTCTATCCGACCGCCAAGATCGGCGTCCTTGGCCCGAACGGCGCGGGCAAATCGACGCTTCTTCGCATCATGGCCGGCATCGACAAGGAGTACGTCGGCGATGCGCGCATCACCGATGGCTACCGCGCGGGGCTTCTCGCCCAGGAGCCGCAGCTCGATGCGAGCAAGGACGTGCGGGGCAATGTCGAGGAAGGGGTCGCCGACAGGCGCGCGGTCCTCAAGCGGTACGAGGAGCTGTCCGGGAAGTTCGGCGAATCGCTGTCCGACGCCGAGATGGACAAGCTCAACGTCGATTTCCAGAAGGCGCAGGACGAGATCGAGGCCAAGGGCCTCTGGGATCTCGACAGCCAGATCGACGTTGCGATGGACGCACTGCGTTGCCCGCCCGGTGAGCAGGACGTGACGACGCTGTCAGGGGGAGAGCGCCGTCGTGTCGCACTCTGCCGCCTGCTGCTCTCGCACCCCGACCTACTGCTGCTGGACGAGCCGACGAACCACCTCGACGCGGAATCGGTCGCCTGGCTGGAGCGCACGCTCACGATCTACGCCGGCTGCGTCGTCGCGGTCACGCACGACCGCTACTTCCTCGATAACGCCGCGAGTTGGATCCTTGAGCTCG
>JANNUM010000248.1:0-2274 GCA_031395235.1 Chloroflexota bacterium | reverse complement strand
GGCGGCCGCCGCCGCACGTCGCCCGGCTTCGCCTTGAATCCGTACTCGCGCCACACGGTGCTCGGTGTGAGCACCGCCTCATCGGTGCCTTCGATCACCACCTCGTAGCGCTCCTTGGTGATCGATCCGAAGGCGCCGTAGGTGTTCACCAGATGCAGTGGATCGAAGCTCGAGTTCATGAGCTGGCGTCGCGACAAGAGGTTGCGGGCCGGTCGGTAGCTGAGCAGGACGATGACGATCGTGACGCCGACAACGAGCCACTGGTGCCACGGCTCGGCGACGAACGCCGGCCGCGCGAGCGGAAGCAGCCACGCGAGCGCCGCGTCGTCGAGGCTTGCCACCGCGAGCGCCATCGTGAGGACGTTCAGCCATGAGAAGTTGCCGCTGAACAGCAGCCAGCTCTGTGTGGTGAGGTTGACGAGGCCCGCGACCGTCGCGATCGGCTGCGGGAAGAACTGGAAGAAAGGGACGACGAGCTGCGCGAAGTGGTTGCCCAGGACCTCCGCACGGTGCAGCGGCTTCGGCAGGTGGTGGAAGTACCACGAAAGCGGCCCCGGCATCGGCTGCGTCTCGTGGTGGTAGTAGAGGCAGGTGAGATCGCGCCAGCAGCGATCGCCGCGGATCTTGATGAGACCCGCCCCGAACTCGACGCGGAAGAGCAGCCAGCGGAGCAGCCAGATGAGTGTGAGCGGCGGCGCGGTCCACGCCGGCCCGAGGAAGATCGCGAGGAAGCCGGTCTCGAGCAGGAGCGTCTCCCAGCCGAACGAGTAGAAAGTCTGGCCGACATTCACGATCGAGAGGTACAGCGCCCAGAGCGCGACCCAGAGCAGCATGGTGAGTGGGATCGGCCAGGCGTCGGGCAATCCAAGTAGCGCTACGACCGCGAGCGCGACGCCGCTCCACGCGACCGCGGCCAAGAGACGGTCGGAATAGCGGAGATGAAAGATGCTGGGTGAGCGGCGAAAGGGAACGGCGCGCACGTAGTCGGGAACCGGTAGGAGTCCGCGCTCTCCGAGAAGCGGCGCGAACTGCCGCGCGGCCACCAGGAATGCGATGACGTAGATGGCGGCGAGCGCGCGCTGGAAGACAAGGCGCGCGAGCCAGTAGTCAGGCGCCTCGAGCCCGGTCACCGGGCGACATCATCGCGCGTGGCGAAGCCGTGTGATCACTTGGCGACCGCCGCAGTTCCCGCAGAGCGAGTTCTAGCCCAGGGCTGCAGCGCGATCAGGACGGCGATCAGGACGACCGCCGCGCCGACGTACGACTCCGGCGAGCGCTGCTCCTGTTTCGCGACGGCGCCGAGGATCACCGCGATCACGGGCACGACGACGCCGACCATGCTCGCGTTCGTCACCGGCCAGTGCTGGACCAGCCAGGTGTAGAGCACGTAAGCGCCGAGCGAGCCGGCGATCGTGAGATAGACGATCGGCCACCACGCCGCGACCGTGGTCGGCAGCGCGTGATCCTCGCCGATGATGAGGCTGACGGCAGCGCACACGACCGCGCCGGCCGCCGCGCCCACGGCGTTCGCCGCGATGGCCGACGGCTGCGGCGCGCGCTTCAGGAACACGCTCGAGAGCGACGCCGCCGTCGCGGCGAGGAAGACCGCTATGAGCCCCTCGAGCGGGACATCGAGCTTAAGCTCGCCCGCGAAGATGATCGCGACGCCGAGGATCGCGACGAGCGCGGCCATGAGCTTGCGCGGCACGAGACGCTCCACGCCCATCGCCGCCGCGATGAGCGCCGTCGAGAGCGGCATGGTCGCGTACAGCACCGCCGCGATCCCGCTCGGTACCACGCGCTCGCCCCAGTAGAGGAGCGACAGGTTCACGCCGAAGTTTAAGATCCCGAACAGGAGCGCGCCCCGCAGCGCGGGTCCACGCGGGAAGCGCTCGCGGGTCGCGAGGACGAGCCCGGCGAGGAGGGGCGCGGCGAGCATGAGACGCAGCGTGGCGGCCCAGACCGGCGGCACGGCCTCGTTGCCGATGCGGATCGCGAGGAAGGTGCTCCCCCAGATGAGGCAGCAGCCGATGAACACCAGGTACGGCATCGGCCGACGATAATCGCCCACGCCGCGATGCAACGCCGCTCGGGCGTCCCGTGTGAGACGGTATCCTCCAACGTCGCAGGGGAGGTCACGATGCAGGAAGCACTCCGCCGCCTCGACGCGCTCACGCAGAAGCTCATCGAAGCGGATCAATCGGGCACCGGACTCGAGCCCATCGCCGTCGCGCACGAGCTTGGCCGGATACGGCAGCTCCTGGCCCAGGCTCC
>JANNUM010000239.1:0-5088 GCA_031395235.1 Chloroflexota bacterium | reverse complement strand
CACGAACTCGGACAACGAGGCGGCCTGGCCGATCTCGACCTTTACCTGGACCCTCGCGTACACCGAGATCCCGAACAAGGCGAAAGCCATCGCGATCGCTCGTTTCTTCTGGTGGAGCACTCACGAGGGGCAGGCCTTCGCGAAGGACCTTGGATACGCGCCTCTGCCCGCGACGGTCGTGACCAAGGCGGAGGGAATGATCCGCGCGATCACCACCGGCGGCGTGGCCGCTCTACCGAAATAACCGTCCGCGCGTGACGCGCACTTTCGATCGCATCTTCGCGGCGGGCGTAGCGGCACTGGCGATGCTGGTGCCGCTCACGCTCGTCGCGATCACGCTGCTGATCCTGATCGACTCGTGGCCCTCGTTGACCACGTTCGGCCTCACCTACTTCACCACGACGGAATGGGATCCGGTCAAGCTCGTCTTTGGCGCGGCCGCCTACGTCTACGGCACATTGGTGACGACCACCATCGCCGTCCTGCTGGCCGCGCCCGTCGCCGTGGGTGCGGCGATCTACCTCACGGAGTTCGCGCCGCGAGTGATCCGAGCGCCGATCGCGTTCACGATCGAGCTCCTCGCGTACATCCCGAGCATCGTCTACGGCCTCTGGGCCATCTTCGTCATGGTGCCGGTCATGCGCGGGGCGGTGGAGCCGGCGCTGCAGGCGACCTTCGGCCAGCTGCCGGTCATCGGCCACCTGTTCAGCGGAACACCGGTGGGCTTCGACCTGCTGAGCGGCGGCGTCGTGCTCGCGATCATGATCCTGCCGATCCTCATGGCCGTCTCACGCGAAGTGTTGCTCGCGGTCCCGCCGACGCAGCGCGAGGCGATGATCGGCCTCGGCGCCACGCGCTGGGAGGCGGTCAGCCGGGCGGTCCTGCCGTACGCACGTCCGGGGATCATCGGCGGTGCCGTGCTCGGGGTCGGGCGCGCCTTCGGCGAGACCATGGCCGTCACGATGGTCGTCGGCAACTCGTCACGCGACATCGGCGGCTCGCTCTTCGTGCCGGGCTACACCATGGCCTCGGCGATCGCGAACCAGTTCGTCGAGGCGGACAGCGAGCTGTACTTCAGCGCGATCGTCGAGATCGCGCTGGTGCTCCTCCTCGTTGCGGTCCTGGTGAACGGGGTCGCTCGCGTGCTCATCCGTCGCTCCATCGCCGACCGTCCCGCGGGCGCGGTGATCTGACCGTGTCCGCTGCCATCACAGCTATCTCTACCGTCCCGGAACGACACCGTGTCGTCACGCGGCGGCGCATCACCAGCGGCGTGGTCCTCACGCTGCTGATGCTCGGGACGCTCCTTGCGGTCGCGCTGCTGGTGACGATCCTCGGCTACGTCATCGTGCGCGGGCTGCCCGCGCTCAATGTTGACTTCTTTACCCAGCGTCCGTTGCCGTTCGGCGAGGTCGGCGGCGGCGTCGCGCCCGCCCTCATCGGGACGCTCATTCTCGCGGCGATCTCTGGCGCGATCGCGATCCCGATCGGCATCGCCGCGGCGATATTCGTGGTCGAGTATCACTCCGGCCGCTTCGCAGCACCGGTGCGCTTCGCCGCCGAGCTGATCGCCGGCCTGCCCTCGATCGTCATCGGGGTGTTCGTGTGGGCGTTCCTCGTCCGTGGCGTCGTTGGGCACTACGCGGCGATCGCCGGTGGGGTCGCGCTCGCGGTGATCATGATCCCGATCGTCGCGCGAACGGTCGAGGAGGTGCTGCGGCTGGTGCCGCACTCGCTCCGCGAGGCCGCCCTCGCCCTCGGTGCGCCGAAGTGGAAGGTGATCCTGGCGATCGTGCTGCCGACAGCGCGCGCTGGCGTCATCACGGCTTCGGTCCTCGCGCTCGCGCGGTCAGCCGGGGAGACGGCCCCGCTGCTGCTCACGGCTCTCGGGAACGATTTCTTCAGCACCGATCTCCTGCGGCCCATCGGAGCGCTGCCGCTGCAGATCTACCGGTACGCGATCTCGCCCTACGACGACTGGCACACCAAGGCGTGGGGTGCGTCGCTCGTGCTGGTGATCGTGATCGGTGCCATCGGCCTGCTTCTCCGGGTCGTCGCCCGGCAGCGGGTCCGTTGACACGGTGGAAGCGGAGAAGAGGATGTCAGTGACGATGCGAGAGACCAAGCCTCGCGAGGCACCGGAAGCCGCTGGGCAGCCGTCCCAGCAGGTCACGGACGGGGCCGCGCCCGCGACACCCCGTGCGATCGCGCTCCGTACCGAAAAGCTGAGCGCGTACTACGGGACTGCTCAGGCGGTCGGCGACGTCGATCTCAGCTTCGAGGTCGGCGCGGTGACGTCCATCATCGGGCCGTCGGGTTGCGGCAAGTCGACGCTTCTCCGTTGCCTCAACCGCATGCACGAGACAACGCCGGGCGCGCGCGCCAGCGGGCGCGTCCTCCTCGGCGACGTCGAGGTCTACGCGCCGAAGACCGATCCGGTCGAGGTCAGGAGCATGGTCGGGATGGTGTTCCAGAAGCCCAACCCGTTCCCGATGATGAGCGTCTACGACAACGTCGCCGCCGGTCCGCGGCTCCGCGGCTGGAAGATGACCCGCCGCGAGATGGACGACCTCGTCGAGCGCAATCTGCGCCGCGCAGCGCTCTGGGATGAGGTCAAGGACAAGCTCCATCGCTCCGGCGCCGCTCTCTCCGGCGGGCAGCAGCAGCGGCTCTGCATCGCGCGTGCGCTCGCGACGGATCCCAGCGTGCTGCTGATGGACGAGCCCTGCTCCGCGCTGGACCCGATCGCGACGTACAAGATCGAGGAGCTCGTGCGCGAGCTGAGCCACGAGGTCACCATCGTCATCGTCACGCACAACATGCAGCAGGCCTCGCGCGTCAGCGAGCGGACCGCGTTCATGCTCGCCGCAGACGACGGCATCGGACGCCTGGTCGAGTTCGGCAAGACGGACGACCTGTTCACGATGCCACGCGATCCCCGCACCGAGGCATACATCACCGGGCGGTTCGGATGACGACACGCTCGATCCACGCCCGCGCCGCCCTCGACGACGGACTCGCGCAGCTGCAGTCCGACCTGCGCGCGATGACGAGTCTGCTCGACGTCGCCATCGAGCGCAGCGTGCTGTCGCTCCAGACGCTCGATCAGCGTCTCGCGCGCCTCGTCATCGACAGCGACGACGAGATCAATCGCGTGCGCTTCCAGATCGAAGACCGCGCGATCCATCTCATCGCAACGCAGCAGCCGATCGCGGGCGACCTCCGCTTCATCGTCGCGGTGCTCATGGTGGTGTCGGAGATCGAGCGGATGGGCGACTACGCCGCTGGCATCGCCAAGGTCGTGCAGCTCCACGAGAACCGCCAGCTCCTGAAGCCGCTCATCGACGTTCCGGAGATGGCCCGTCTGGTGCGCGAGATGCTCCGCGAGGCCGTCGACGCGTTCCTGCGCCGCAATGAACATACCGCCGAGCGGGTCGCGTTCCAGGATGACGAGGTCGATCGCCTCTACGACATCGTGTACCGCGAGCTCCTCCAGTACATGACAGAAGACCCGACCACCATCGATCGCGCGACGTGGCTGCTCTGGGTCGCGCACAACCTGGAGCGGATGGGCGACCGGATCCAGAACATCTGCGAGCGCACCGTCTACGAGGTAACAGGCGTGATGCGCGAGTTCAGCTCGCATGGCCCACGCCCACCCGAGGAATGACCGCGCAGCGTGTTCTCTTCCTCTGCACGCACAACTCCGCGCGCTCTCAGATGGCGGAGGGATTCCTGCGCGAGCTCGGCTCGGGGCGCTTCGACGTGGCGAGCGCGGGCACCGAGGCGCGCGGGCTGAACCCTCTGGCGGTGCAGGCGATGGCGGAGCAGGGGATCGACATCTCGCTGCAGGAGTCGAAGACGCTCGACAGGTATCTGGACGATCAGTTCGACCTCGTCATCACCGTGTGCGACGAGGCGAACGAGGCCTGCCCGTACTTCGCGAACGCGAAGGAGCGCCGGCACTGGTCCTTCCCCGATCCCTCCGCGGTAAGCGGCGACGACATGACGCGCTTCGCCGCGTTCAGTGTCGTGCGCGACGCGATGCGCGAGCGGATCGAGCGGGAGCTGCTCTAGAAGGCGAGCAGCGGGCGCCACGTCCCGAGTGCCACGCTGAGGGACGTCGCGCCGATCGCGAGCACCAGCGCGCCCGCGACGAGCGCACCGTCGCGCAGCGTGAGCGCCCGGGGACGGGCGAGCGTGCGGCAGTCGCGCGAGCCGAAGCCGCGCGCGTCCATCGCCAGCGCGAGGCGTGTCGCGCGCCGAATTGCCGCGACGAGCAGACCAAGGGCCCGACCGGGGAAGGCGCGCGCGCGGTCGACGTAGGTGCGGTCGGCCTCGATGCCCCGCGCGCGGCGCGCGAGGCCGAGCACGTCCCATTCGCGCGAGAACAACGGGAACAGGCGGAACGCCGCGAGCGCGCCGACGACGAAGCGCGATGGCGCATGGGCGTGCTCGACGAGCGCGTCCGCCAGATCGGTCGGGTCGATCGTCGCCACCGCGAGCATGCCGGCGAGTGAGACGCCGATGATCCGCAGCGCGATCGCGGCCCCCGCGGCCGCGCTCCCCGAAAGGACCGCATTGAAGACGCCGAGGCTGGCCGCGCCGATGAGGAGCGGCGCGGCGCGGGCGGCGAGCGAGCGTGCCGGGAGACCGCTGAAGCGCGCGGCGACGAGCAGCGCGGCGAGAACGACGCCTGACGTGACGAGGTCGACGGTGACGAACAGCGCGAGCATGAGGATGAGAGCGGCGACGATCTTGGCGATCGGATGTAAGCGCGCGAGCGGCGCGCTCGGGTCGGGGATGAGCGGCTCGAGGAGCCTCACGCCGCGCGTCCGCCGGCGAGATGCAGCGTGCGGTCAGCGAGCGACGCGACGAGATCCTCGTCATGCGTCGCGAAGAGCGTCGCGCCGCCCCCGTCGCAGTGCGCGGCCAGCAGCGCCACGAGCTCGGCGTAGGTGCGGCGGTCCTGTCCGAACGTCGGCTCGTCGAGCACGAGGAGAGGCGGCGCCGTCGCGAGCGCGGTCGCGACCGAGAGGCGGCGCTGCTCGCCGCCGGAGAGCGTGAAGGGATTCGCGGCCGCGAGGT
>JANNUM010000434.1:0-3188 GCA_031395235.1 Chloroflexota bacterium | reverse complement strand
AGGAACTCGTCGATCCCGAAGCTGATGCCGGTGCGGACGAGGGCCTGGGCGAATGGCTTGGCCACAAGGAGGATCGCGCCAGCGGCGGCGATCGCAAGGGCCGCGGCGGCGAGCCGGCGCTGGACGGGAGGAAGCGCGCCGAGCAGCGCGGCCGGCCCGACGAGGTGCGGTGGCGAGGCCGGCTGCCCCGCGAGCCGCCAGACGTAGAAGGCGAAGATCGTCACGAACACGATCATGTCGACGAGCGTGAGCTGTGCCTTGAAGGGAAGCGTGAACGCGTAGAGCGTGGCGGCGAGCAGCGCGAGGAGCTCGAGCCGCTGGGCGGGCTCGAGCGCGACCTGCGTCCGGCGGAAGCGAACGAGCGCGATGACGACGACAAGGGGCCAGGCGATGCCGATGATGAGCCGGTTCGCCCCCGTCATGTTCGCGACCGCATAGCCGGCATAGGCCGGGTCCTCCGCGGCGAGCCAGGCGAAGCTCGCGTCGACGAGGTACTCCGGCAGGATCGCGATGAGAGCCAGGACCGCGAGGGCGAGACCCTGCGATACGTCCAGCTGCGCGACCTCCGCCGCCCAGGAGATCAGGAATGCCGCACCGACGATCGCGACGCCAAAGAGCAGCGCCCGGAGCGCATCCCCGGCGGGGATCGCGCCGAGGACGATGCCGAGCCCCGGCATGGTCGAGAGCGCGGCGAGCGCAATCCACGTCCACTGCCTCGCTGCCGGCGCGAGAGGTCGCGGGGGATGCTCGCTCGCCTTCACTGGGTCGCCGTTGCGGCCGCGCGCATGGGAAAGCGCGAACGCGCTCGTGCCGGCACCTCGGTACGCCGACGCGTCACGTCATGCACTCTAACGAAGCCGACCGCGATCGAGCATCGCTACTTCTCGCCCCCGGTTCGCGCGCTCAATGAAGCCGAGTCGGCGGACATCGAGGATGAGAAGTGAGCCCCGCAAAGTGGCGGAATTGGCCCCTCTGTGGGCGACCTCGGGCTCGAACCGAGGACCTTCTCCGTGTAAAGGAGACGCTCTGACCAGCTGAGCTAGTCGCCCGTCATGAGTATGAAGCCGCGTGCCGCTCGACCGTGAGCCACGGCATCGGCGGCAACGGAAAGAGCCGCACGTTGCGGCCCGCGAGGACCAGCGCGTCGGCGATGCCCTCCAGCCGGCCGAGCTGCGTCGCGAAAAAATCCATGCGCTCCGCGTCCCGCTCTCCGAGGGGCCACTCCTGGCCGCCACGGCGCGCGATGAGCTGCCAGAGCTGGAAGTAGTCGCGCGTCATGTCGTCCGCGCGTTCCGCCAGCTGCACCTGGTAACGACAACGGGACAGTCGAAGGCTCGCCGTCTCGAACGTCGACAGGCGGCCCAGCGCCGCGAGGAAGTCCGCGCGCAGACGAATGGATTCATCACTGGTCGGCAGCGCACGCGAACGGCGGTACGTGCGCGCGCGGAGCTTCGCTTGCACCGACAGCTCGCGGTGCCGCTCGTCGAGGCGCTTGCGGAAGCGCTCGCCGCCGACGGCGATCGTCGACCAGATCACGGGTGCGCGTGGTGGCATCTCGCTCGCGATTATCCTGCCGGCGATGCAGTGTTCAAGACTTCCGCGCGCAGCGATGACGTGAGATAATGAACGATGCCGCCCTTGTCCATGACCTCCTCACGGGCGAGCGCACGATCGCCGTCGTCGGCTACTCCACCGATCCCACACGGCCGAGCAACTCTGTCTCTCGCTACCTGCGCCGCGAGGGCTTCCGGATCGTTCCGGTCAACCCGAAGCTGCGCGGCGCCGTCATCGATGGTGAGCAGTCGTACGGCCATCTCGTGGACATCCCAGCGGGAACACGGATCGATTTCGCCGACGTCTTCCGGCGCGGCGACTTCCTCGACGCGGTCGTCGACGACGCGATCGCCGCGAAGATCCCCGCCATCTGGTTCCAGCTCGATCTCCGCAACATCGGGGCGGCGCGACGGGCGGAGGCCGCCGGGCTGGGCGTGGTCTGGGATCGCTGCACGGCCATCGAGCACCGGCGGCTGCGCACCGGCTAACGCGAGCGACTGCGCGCCGGCTAACGCGAGCGGCTGCGCGGCGTGAGGCTGATCTCTTTCGACACATCTTCGCCTGCGGCCACCCGCGACCAGAACGGATCGAGCTCGACGCGCGAGTTCGCCTGCCGCAGGAGGGCGATGAAAGGCGTGAAGCTTCGAAGCCGATATGGCTTCGTGTTCACCTTGACGGTGGAATCGCGGCCACGCGCCACGAAGAACGGCGCCGACACGCCGGAGTGCGCGCCGGGGTAGCGCTTCGCATCGATCCGCTGCAGTGAACCGATCGCGACGCGCTCCTCGTGTAAGCCGAAATTCGTCCGGAACACCAACGCGTCGCCCTCGATGGCGAGCGTCGTGAAATAGGCCTGGTTCACGACGATGAGGATGTTCAGGGCGAGCAGGAGCAACCCGATCACGATCATGGCCGGGTCACCGCCGGCCACGCCGAAGACGAGGACCGCGAGCGCGGCGAGCGGGAAGAACGTGAACGAAGGCCACAGGAGGGCGAGCTCGGGGCGGATCGCGGTCATGCGGCGAGTCTAGGTCGAGCGTCAGATCGCATCGATCGCCAAGCGACGCTCGACCTCCTCGAGGGCGGCGCGGACACGCGGATCGTCGTCATCGGCGAGACGCACCTGATAGAAGTCGCGGAGTTGCCGCAGGCCGTCGCGGATCGCGAGCGGCACGTAGCCGAGATCGGCGGTCTGGCTCGCGATGCGGAATTCCAGCTCCGCCGCGCGGTAGCAGTTGCGGCACACAAAGACCGGCCGCTCGACACCGTTGTCGAGCACGCGGGTCGGGTGGGCATCGGCGCTGATGTCTTCGGCCCTGCAGCGCGGACAGCGGAAGATGCGCATCGGTCGCGGACAGTGTGGCGCGGTGGACGGCGCGTAGAATGAGGTCTCTAGCCCAGGTGGTGTAACGGCAGCCACGCGAGTTCGAGGGGCTCGTGTCCGAAAGGACGTGCGGGTTCATGTCCCGCCCTGGGCACAGACGCCGGCCGGATCACACTCTCACCTTCGCCCACGCACCGCTTCTGAATCGCAGCGCGAACAGCGCCGCACGCAGAAAGTAGTCGACCGTCACGCCGAGCCAGATCCCGGTGAGTCCCATCCCGAGCGGGAACGCGAGCACGTAGGCGAGCGG
>JANNUM010000192.1:0-3814 GCA_031395235.1 Chloroflexota bacterium | reverse complement strand
CCCTCGCGATCCCCAAGGCCGAGTTCGCGCAGCGCCGAGAGGCGAAGATCGAAGTCGGGGGGCGCGAGCTCGTCGCGCAATACGACACCGATCTCGACGCCGTGCGCGTCCTCGATCGGCGGACGCTCGAGCCGGTCAGCGCCTACGACGTCATGTGGTTCGCGTGGTTCGCTTTCAACCCGAAGACCGAGGTGCTGCGCTGAGAGCGATCCGCTGGACGTTCGCCTCTCCTCGCGCGTGGGCGGTCGCGGTGGGACTGCTCCTCGGATACGCGGTGCTGTACCTGCTCGTGGCGAAGGCGCTCGTCATCGACCCGGCCGCGCACTTCGCCCGCTTCGGCCCGCTGCCGAACCTCGTCCTGTCGCCACTGTCCGCCCGCAACCTCACGGACTGGATCGGCCCTGCGTTCGTCCTCTATCTGACCGACGCCGTCGTCCTGGCGCCGAGCGTCCCGGCGATCCTGACGGTGCTCGTGCTCGGCGCGCTGGTGGGGGTGAACGGCGCGATGGGCGTCGAAGCGATCGTCCGCCGGCCCCTCGCGTGCACGACCGGCCGCGGTCCCTGGTGGATCGCGGCAGTCCTCCCGAGCTTCGTCGCGAGCTTCTCGTGCTGCGCGCCGACGGTGCTGCTCCTCCTCGGCGCCGGGGCGGCGGGCGCGGTGATCTCGGTGATCCCGTTCGTCGTCCCCGCCGCGGCGGTGCTGCTGCTCGGCAGCCTCGCCTGGAGCGCGCGCCGCCTCGAGCGCACGACGGTCCTCATCGCGGGCTGAGACCTCGCCTTGCCGGATCTCCGTATTCGCGATGCTCCGCCCATGCGGAACCTGAAGAAGACGCCTGTTCCAATGCCTACGAGTATCGCGACACGCTGAGCGGCGGCCGGCGCGCCTATCACCGTCATGACGGCATCTTCCATGCGCACTGCGTCGATCCGACCGCTCACGGCCGCGACCACCACTATCGCGCGCCGGAGATGGACGTGTTCGAAGCGCACGATGAGTTCCGCGGGCACCGGCCATACTCCACGCGGTGACCGCCGGAGCGGGCGCGATGACCCGGCCGATCGACCTCACGCTGCCCGACCACGCCGGCGGCAGTTTCCGGCTCGCGGACGCGCTGCGCGAGCGGACGGTGGTGCTCCTCTTCTATCGCGGCGACTGGTGACCCTACTGCAATGGGCAGCTGGTCAGCTTCGCCCGAGGGTACGAGGAGCTCACGAGCCGGGGCGCGATGCTCGTCGGGGTCTCTGTCGACACGGTCGCCGAGAACGCGGCGATGGTCGAGAAGCTCCGCCTTCCGTTCCCGCTGCTCTCCGATCCGGACGCCGCCGTGATCGCGGCCTGGGACGTCTACGACCCGGTGGGCGGGACGCACGGTCCGATCGCGCGGCCGGCGATCTTCGTCGTCGGACGAGATCTGCGGATCCCGTACGAGTACGTCGGCCGCGACTTCGCCGACCGGCCGCCGAATGCGACGATCTTCGAGGCGCTGGACGCGGTGCGTGACGCGCCGCCACGTCCGCTCGAGCGGGCGGTGACCGGTCCCGGCCCGCGTCCGGCCGACTCCGGGAACCCCGCGGACAAGCCGATGCCGCTGTCGGACCTTGCGCCGTATTGCCGCGGCGCCAGCTTCGGCGTCCAGGCGATCTCGCTGCGCACGAGCGATCCCGCGGTGAAGGCCGAGTGCGACCGCTTCCGCGCGATCGTTGGCGACTACATCAAGGCCGCGATCGCCACCTGGCGGATGGTGCACCCGGCCTGACCCGCGCGGCGCGGCTCCTCGTGCTTTCCGTCTCGGCGGGGTCGCGTCGCCTTTGGACACACCACTCACCAGCGAAGGCGCGGATGTCGGCCAGGCCTTGCTCTACGAGGCCACGGTGAACGGACGCACGCTCACGTTCCGTCCGCACGGCCGCGCGTTCATCGATGATCAGACGGCCACCACGTGGTCGTCAGCGGCGTCGCGACAGCCGGCCCGCTCAAAGACACGCGGCTCACGATGCTCGATCACGAGCTCACGTATTGGTTCATTTGGTCGGCATTCCGCCCGCACACCGAGGTGCGGCGCTGATACACTGCGCGATGTCCCCCACGGGGCCGAGAGAGCGGCCGGAAAGGTCAACCTCCATGAGGTCAGGCGGCTTTCCCTGCCGATCCGGCGGGTGCGACGAGTGCTTCACCGTTGCCGATCAGACATCGATGCCCGCGCTGCTCGCCGCGAGCGCGCTCCGCACGCAGCACGAAGTGACCATCCACGGCTACAAGCACGTGCAGCTCGAGGAGAACCGCCGCTCGCCGTACGCGCCGGCCCAGTCCAAGCGCCCCGCTCCCGCCCGCTAGAAACCGCGCCGCGCTCGCTCTCGCTATCGTCCCGACCGTGACCGACGTTGTCCGGCTCGCCCTCGACGACCGTGGGATCACCTGGATCACGCTCGCGCGCCCCGACGTGCGCAACGCGTTCGACGCCGATCTCATCGCGCAGCTGGGCGCGATGCTCGGGCGCATCGACCCCACCACGCGCGCCGTCGTCCTCCGGAGCGAGGGCGACGCCTTCTGCGCCGGCGCGGACCTCAACTGGATGCGCGGCATGGCCGATTTCAGCCTCGGGGAGAACATGGCCGACTCGCGCGCGCTGGCGCAGCTGTTCCGCGCATTCGACGAGCTGCCGATGCCGCTCCTCGCCCGGGTGCAGGGCGCGGCGATCGGCGGCGGCTGCGGACTCGTCGCGGTCGCGGACATCGCGGTCGCCTCGACGAACGCGACGTTCGCCTTCAGTGAGGTGCGCCTCGGCATCCTGCCGGCGATCGTGTCGCCGTACGTCGTGCGCAAGATCGGCTTCGCGCACGCGACCGCGCTCTTCACGACCGGCATCCGCTTCGACGCGCAACGCGCGTTCCAAGTCGGCCTGGTGGAAGTGGTCGAGGAGCCGGCCAAGCTCGAAGCGAAGATCGCCTTCTATCTCGACGCGATCGTCGCCGGCGGTCCGCACGCGGTGAACGCGGCGAAGCGACTCGTGCGCGACGTCGCGGGCCGCCCGGTCGCCGAGGTGCGCGAGATGACCGTCGAGCGAATCGCCGGGATCCGCGTGAGCGACGAAGGCCAGGAGGGCATGCGGTCGTTCCTCGAACGTCGCAAGCCCAAGTGGTGACGACGCTCCTCGTCGCGAACCGCGGGGAGATCGCGCGTCGCATCTTCCGCACGGCGCGGCGCATGAGCATGCGGACCGTCGCGGTGTACTCCGATGCCGACGCCAAAGCGCCGTTCGTGCGCGAAGCCGATTTCGCGGTGCGGCTCGGTCCCGCACCCGCGGCGGAGTCCTATCTCGATATCGCTCGCGTCATCGCCGCGGCGCACGAGGCCGGCGCGGAACTCGTGCATCCCGGATACGGCTTCCTCGCCGAATCGCCGCCCTTCGCGACCGCCGTGCGCGAGGCGGGGATGCGCTTCGTCGGCCCGAGCCCCGAGGTCCTCGCCTCGCTCGGCGACAAGGTCCAGGCGAAGGCGCTCGCGCATCGCGCGCACGTGCCGGTGCTGCCCGGCTACATGGAGGACGACCAGCGCGACGGGGCGTTCACCCTGGCCGCCAAGAGCATCGGCTACCCGGTCATGGTGAAGCCGGTCGCGGGCGGCGGCGGGATCGGCATGCAGCGCGTGCGCGAGCCGTCCGCGCTACAGGACGCGCTCGCGAAGGCGCGGCGCATCGCGGCGGCGTCGTTCGGCGACGAACGGCTCATGCTCGAAAAGCTCGTCGAACGCCCGCGGCACGTCGAGGTGCAGATCCTCGCCGATACGCACGGGCAGATCTTCGCGCTCGGCGAG
>JANNUM010000190.1:0-4286 GCA_031395235.1 Chloroflexota bacterium | reverse complement strand
CGTTAGGGCGCGGCGCTCGGCATTAGTCACCGGTCTGATCCCCCAAGAGGGCGGCCAGAATCCAGTTTGGTGGACGTAGACTCAATCGCCGAGGGAGCAGGCGCCCGCCATAACGGGAGCCGGAGATGAGGGTTTCTTAGTAGATGTCATTGCTGCGCCGCATCGAAGGTCAGCGTCCCGCCGGGCAGCAGCCCGCGGCTCCCCAGGCACCGGGCACGCCCCCGCCTCCTGGCGGCGGACCTCCCAAGCCACCGTCTGAGGGCCCCCTCACCCAGAGCAGCTCGCCCGCGCGCGATGCCAACCGCGACGTCCGCATCAAGCTCCAGACGCGGATCATCAACAACCTCGACCCGCGCCTCGATCTCGCGGACGCGAAAGCGGTCCGCTCGAGCATCGAGGAGATGTTCAACAAGTTCATCGACGAGGAAGGCGTGGTGGTCACGCGCGTCGAGCGTCAGAAGATGCTCGAGTCGATCTTCGACGAGATCCTCGGGTTCGGTCCGATCGAGCCGCTGCTGAAGGACGACACCATCACCGAGGTCATGGTCAATGGGCCGTTCCGCTGCTACGTCGAGCGCAAGGGAAAGCTCCAGCTCTCCGACGTGACCTTCCAGAGCGACGAGCACGTCATGCGGATCGTCGAGCGCATCATCGCGCCGATCGGCCGGCGCGTCGACGAGTCGAAGCCTTACGAGGACGCGCGTCTCCCGGACGGCTCGCGCGTGAACATCATCATCCCGCCGCTGGCACTCAACGGTCCCGTCGTCACGATCCGAAAGTTCCCCAAATACCGGATCACCGTCGAGGACTACATCAAGTTCGGCACGGCGACCGCGGAGATGATGGAGTTCATGCGGGCCTGCGTGGAGGCCCGCCTCAACATGTTCATCTCCGGTGGCACAGGCTCCGGTAAGACGACGCTCCTCAACATCATGTCCGGCTTCATCCCCGAGGACGAGCGGATCATCACGATCGAGGACGCCGCCGAGCTTCGTCTCGTGCAGGATCACGTGGTACGTCTCGAGTCGCGTGCCGCGAACATCGAAGGCAAGGGCCAAGTCTCGATCATGGATCTCGTCAAGAACTCCCTCCGTATGCGCCCCGAGCGCATCGTCGTCGGTGAGATCCGTGGTGGCGAGGCGCTCTCGATGCTCCAAGCCATGAACACCGGTCACGACGGCTCGCTGTCGACCGGTCACGCCAACTCACCCCGCGACATGCTCGCCCGGCTCGAGACGATGTGCCTCATGGCGGGTGTCGACCTGCCGGCGCGCGCCATCAAGGAGCAGATCGCGAGTGCGCTCGACGTCATCGTGCAGATCTCGCGTCTGAAAGACGGCTCGCGCAAGGTCACGAACATCACCGAGGTCCAGGGCATGGAGGGCGAGCAGATCGTGCTCCAAGATGTCTTCGTCTTCGAGCAGACCGGCTACGTCGAGGGCAAGGTCCAGGGTCGACTGCGCCCGACCGGCATCCGCCCGAAGTTCAGCGAGAAGTTCGAGGCAGCCGGCATCAAGCTCCCGCAGGGCGTCTTCGGCGACATGAACGTCGGACTCAGGTAGGTGGAGTACGCCCTTCCCGCCGGGATGTTCGCCGGAGTCCTGTTTTTCTTCTGGGGCGTCTCGACGATGCTCTCCGGCGGCGGCGTCGGCTCCGTCGAGGAGCGCATGGCGCGCTACGCCGGCGGCAAGGCCGAGGTCAAGACGGCTGGCGCCGGGCGGCAGGCGCGTCAACGCAATGTCGTCGACCCGTTCGCGACGCTGTCGAGCGACGTCCAGGACAAGCGTTTCCGTATCCGGGTGCAGCGTGACCTCGCGCGCGCGAACCTCAAGCTGCGCGTCGAGGAGTACTACGCCATCCGCATCGGCCTCGCGGTTGGGCTCGGCCTGCTGCTGGGCGTGCTGCGCGATCCGCTGTCCGGCGTCGTCGGAGCGCTCCTTGGCTACCTCGTGCCGCGATTCTGGGTCGGACGGCGCATCGGCGGCCGCCTCTCCGCCTTCAACAAGCAGCTCGCGGACACCATCACCCTGCTTTCGAACTCGCTGCGCGCCGGCTCGAGCTTCCTTCAGTCGATCGAGCTTGTGTCACGCGAGACGCCCGACCCGATGGGCGAAGAGATGGGCCGTGTCGTTCGTGAGGTCAACCTCGGCCTCGGTATGGAGGAGGCGCTGTCCAACCTCGTTCGCCGCATCCGGAGCGATGACCTTGACCTCATGGTCACCGCCATCGGCGTGCAGCAGCAGGTGGGTGGCAACCTCGCCGAGATCCTCGACACGATCGCCTTCACCATCCGCGAGCGCGTCCGCATCAAAGGCGAGATCAACACGCTCACGGCACAGGGGCGCTATTCGGGCTACCTCGTGGCGTTCCTGCCGATCGGCATCATGATCACCCTGAACTTCATCAACCCCGAGTTCATGCAGCCGCTCTTCACGCAGCTCATCGGCCAGATCCTGCTCGGCGTCGGCGGCGTGATGATGGTCATCGGCTTCATCGCGATCCAGAAGATCACGAACATCAAGGTTTGACGGTGGAGCCACTCGTCTTCGCGGGTCTCATGTTCTTCGGCGTTCTCGTGGTCTTCGTGTCGATGATCATCGGCGCACAGCTCGACCCGGTGCAGGCACGCCTGCAGCAGATCGCGGTGCGCCCGAGGACCCTCGAAGAGCTCGAGCTGCAGCGCCCGCTCTCAGAGCGGCTGCTGAAGCCGATCATCGCGGGGTTCTCGAATCTCGTCGGCCGCTTCTATCCGCAGAACACGGTCAGGGGCCTCACGCTCCGGCTGAAGCGCGCGGGTATGGAGACGACGAGCACCGAGTTCTTCCTCGGCGTCAAGGGCTTCGCGTCGATCGTCGGCGGCGTGCTCGTTTCCGGCCTGGTCAACGCCATCACCGGCGATCCACTTCAGACGCTCATCGGGCTCGTCGTCGGCATCCTCATCGGGTTCATGGCGCCCGACTTCTACCTCTCGAGCAAGGCAGGCGGACGCGCGAACGCCATCATCGAGCAGCTCCCCGACGCGCTCGACCTGCTCACGATCTCAGTGGAGGCCGGGCTCGGCTTCGACGCCGCTCTCGTCAAGGTCACCGAGAAGATGAAGGGCCCGCTGACCGAGGAGTTCAAGCGTGCCTCCGGCGAGCAGCGTGTGGGCAAGTCGCGTCAGGAGTCGCTGCGCGGGATCAACGAGCGCGTCGAGGTGAAGGAGCTGCAGAACTTCATCTCGGCCATCATCCAGGCCGACCAGCTCGGCGTCTCGATGTCGAAGGTGCTCCGCATCCAATCCGAACAGCTCCGTCAGGACCGTCGCCAGCGCGCGGAGGAGAAGGCCGCACGCGCCCCGATCCTGATCATGCTCCCGACGGTCGGATGCATCTTTCCATCGCTGTTCATCGTGATCCTGGCGCCAGCCGCTCTGTCCGCGCTGTCGTCCTGCGGGTCCTTCTAAGTCCAAGCCTCGCGCCTTCGCGTCCGGAACAGCACCAAAGGCACCGTCCTTGCTTCCGATTGCCGGGTCGCGGACTCGTTCCTCTCGCGTGGCATCGGCCTGATCTCACGGTCGAGCCTCGGCGCGGGCGAGGGCCTCCGGATCACAAGGACGTCTTCCATCACGATGCTCTTCATGCGCTTCGCCATCGACGCCGTGTTCGTCGACCGCGCCGGTCGCGTCGTGCGTGTCGTGGAGCGGCTCGCCCCTTGGCGCACGGCGGTCATCGCGCGCGGAGCCGCGGAGGTCATCGAGCTCCCCGCCGGCACCGCGTCCGCAACACGCACGCAAGCGGGCGACGAACTCGTCTTTGAGCCCGCGTGATCTCCAAGTCTGCCGCGGACGCCGCGCTCGACCTGCTGCTCGCGCCACGGTGCGCCGGGTGCGGCGCCCCGGGCAGCTGGCTGTGCCTGGCATGCCGTGAGCTCTGCGAGCCCGTCCGCGATGGGCACGTCACGGCCGCGGGCACCTACGGCGGGGCGCTTCGCGAAGCCATCCACCGCTTCAAGTACGACGGCGAGCGCGCGCTCGCGAACGAGCTCGGCACTTTGATCGCGGCGTGCGTCGCGAGCGATCTCGCGACCGGTGTCGCGCTCGATGTCGTCGTGCCCGCAGTGCTCCACCCGGAGCGAGCGCGGTCGCGCGGCTACGACCAGGCCTGGCTGCTCGCGGCCGTCGTCGCGGCGCGCACCCCGTTGCCGCTGCGGACCCCCCGCCGGCGAATCCGCGCCGCCGCCCCGCAGGTCGCGCTCGACCGCGCCGCGCGCGCCGACAACCTGCGCGGCGCGTACGTCGCTGAGGC
>JANNUM010000180.1:0-3667 GCA_031395235.1 Chloroflexota bacterium | reverse complement strand
CCGTACCTCAACGTCGACCCCGGAACGATGTCGCCGTATCAGCACGGCGAGGTATTCGTCACCGAGGACGGCGCGGAGAGCGATCTGGATCTGGGGCATTACGAGCGCTTCATCGACCGCAACGTCACGCGCGCGTCGAATCTCACCACCGGACAGATCTACAACGCCGTCATCGCGAAGGAGCGTCGGGGCGACTACCTCGGCGCCACCGTGCAGGTCATCCCACATGTGACCAACGAGATCAAGGAGCGCATCCATCGCGTCGCGCGCGAACAGCAGGCGGAGCTCGTCGTCGTGGAGGTCGGCGGGACCGTCGGCGACATCGAGTCGCTCCCCTACCTCGAGGCGATCCGCCAGTTCCGTAACGACGTCGGCCGCCAGAACGTGATGTACATCCATCTCACGCTGCTGCCGCGCGTCGCGACCGGCGAGCTGAAGACGAAACCGACGCAGCACTCGGTCAAGGAGCTGCGCTCCATCGGTATCCAGCCCGACGTGCTCATCGCGCGCGCTGACGAGCCGATCGACGAAGAGCTGCGCGAGAAGATCGCGCTCTTCTGTGACGTCAAGATCGACAATGTGATCTCCGAGCCAAACGCGTGGTCCATCTACGCGGTGCCGCTCATGCTCGAGGAGGCAGGCCTCGGACGCATCGTCGTCGAGGAGCTTGGGCTCGGCGAGCGCGCCAGCGAGCCGGACCTCGCGGAGTGGCGCTTCCTCGTCGACCGCATCCGTGGCGCGCGGATCCCGCTCTCGATCGGCCTCGTCGGCAAGTACATCGAGCTGCCCGACGCGTACCTGTCGGTCGCCGAATCGGTGAAGCACGCGTCGTGGGCGGCGGGCTGCAACGTGAAGCTCGTATGGATCGACAGCGAGAAGCTCGAGCGCGACCGGGATGTCGAGCCGCTCATCGGCCTCGACGGCATCGTCGTGCCGGGCGGCTTCGGGTACCGCGGCATCGAGGGCAAGGTGCAGGCCGTCCGCTTCGGGCGCGAGCGCAAAGTGCCGACGCTCGGGCTCTGCATGGGTATGCAGTGCATGGTCATCGAGCTCGCGCGCACAGCGCTCGGCACCGAGGACGCCAACTCGACCGAGTTCGACGCGTTCACGCCGCATCCGGTGATCGATCTGCTGCCGGAACAGCGCGACATCGCGGACAAGGGCGGCACGATGCGCCTCGGCAGCTATCCCTGCGTGCTCGAAGCCGGCTCGCTCGCGGCGCGCGCGTACGGACAGCCGATCGTGCTGGAGCGGCACCGGCATCGGTACGAGTTCAACAACTCGTACCGCGAGCTGCTGGCCGCGCACGGCATGAAGTTCACGGGCCTCTCGCCCGACGGGCGCCTCGTCGAGATCGTGGAGATCCCGGATCACCCGTTCTACCTCGGAACGCAGTTCCATCCCGAGTTCAAGTCGCGGCCGAACCGGCCGCATCCGCTCTTCGCGCATTTCATCGATGCCGCGCTCGCCTTCGCGCGCGCGAACGGACGGGCCGAGGCACCGGCACCGATGCTGCAGGAAACGCACCGATGAAGCTGTTCCTCGACACCGCCGAGTACGACGAGGTCAAGACCGCTGTCGATTGGGGCGTCATCGACGGGGTGACCACTAACCCGACGCTCATCGCGAAGGCCGGCCAGGACCACGAGACGCAGGTGAAGAAGATCTGCGGGCTCATCGGCAACGTATCCGCCGAGTGCGTCAGCGAAAAGCGCGACGACATGATCGTCGAAGGCCGCCGTATCG
The DNA here is from genome assembly GCA_031395235.1 of Chloroflexota bacterium. Taxonomy (GTDB): domain Bacteria; phylum Chloroflexota; class Limnocylindria; order P2-11E; family P2-11E; genus CF-39. The sequence continues at coordinate 1,921 of JANNUM010000180.1, read as the reverse complement.
CGGCGTGGCACAAGAACGTGATCGTGAAGGTGCCACTTACACCCGATGGTCTCGGTGCGGGAAAAGTCCTCGCCAACGAAGGTATCCGCATCAACGTGACACTGTGCTTCTCCGTCAACCAGGCGCTCCTCGCAGCGTCAATGGGCGCGTACATCGTGAGCCCCTTTGCCGGGCGACTCGACGACATCAACGAGGACGGCATGCGCGTCGTGGCCGACATCGTCTCCGCGTACCGTCAGCAGGAGATCAAGACGAAGGTGCTCGCTGCGTCGATCCGCAACCCGATGCACGTGACGCAGGCCGCGCTCGCGGGCGCCGACATCGGGACAATGCCGTTCGCGGTGCTGAAGATGCTCTTCAACCACCCGCTGACCGAAGCGGGGCAGAAGAAATTCCTCGAGGACTACCGGAAGACGCAGGAGGCCAAACCAGCCGCGCAAGCAGAGTCCCCTGCGGAGGCGAGACCCGACACGCGCCTAACGAAGCGGGCGCCAGGCGCCCCATTGAGACGGTAGCCCAACTCTGCGCGGCTAGCCTCGGCGTGGCGCCTCCGTCAGAAGCAGATCACGAAGATCCGCGCCCGCCACGCCGCACAGATCGAGCACGCATAAGAGCAGCGCGGCCTCATCCGAATCGGCGCGCCCGGTCTTGATCGAGATGTCGGTGGCGTAGAGCGCCTCGTACGCGCGCGCGATGTCGGATCGGGTGAGGCCGCGCGCGTGCTGCACGTAGCGGAGGATCGCGCCCGATGAGGATCGGATGGCCTTCGCCTGGCGCTCCGCCTCGGCACTCGACGGCGCCGTAGAGGCGAAGAGCAGCACGCGGAATTGCCATAGGAGCAGCGCGAGGATCTGCTGCGGCGCGTTCCCCTCGGCGAGCAGGCGCTCGAGGAGCGGCACGGCCTCGCGATGGTTCCGCCGAACGACCGCGGTGGTGAGCTGGAAGATGTCCGATTCGATCGCGCCGCTCACGAGCTCGCGCACATCCGCGGCGGTCACCGACGCGCCGTTCGCGTACGCACCGAGCTTCTGTACCTCGTTCTCGATGCGTTCCGTGTCGGGTCCGAGCGCGAACGCGAGCGCATCCATCGCGTCGGGCTGGAGCGCGACCTGGTGCAGGTGCGCGCGCGCGCCGATCCAACCCTTGACCTCGAACGGCAGGAGGCGCTCGAACCGCTGAACGCGTCCGCCGAGCTCCTGGACCGCATCCAGTAACGACAGATCTGCCGGGGCGCCGACCTTCGCGCGTCCACGTGCGCGGCCACGGCCCGCGCGAAGCGGCTCCACCGCGACAAGGACCAGCGCGGACTCGCTTGGGAAGGACGCGAGAAAGTCGGCGCCGGCCAGCGCCTCGGCGTGGTCAACGAGGACGACCTGCCGCTCGTCCACAGCCGCGAACAGTCCCTGCGACTGTCCGGCCATCGTGATGGCGTCCACCGGATCGGTGCGTGCGTCGATGCGGGTCAGCCCGAGGGAGCCACCCAGACGCGGCGACGGCCGCTGGGAGAGATCACCGGGCTCGCCCGCGCCACCGGCCAGCAGCGATGCAACGAGCTCACCGACTCGCAGGCGCGTACGGAACGAATCCTCGCCGTGGAGGAGGAAGACCATTCGCGTGGGCGCGGACCACGAGGCCTGGGCCATCGAGCGAGACCTCCACCGTCCCGTCGCGATCGGTCCGGAACGTCGTGATCCCTCGGAGGGCCGCGAGCGTGTCCGGCGTGGGATGACCATACCGGTTCCCGGCCCCGACCGAGATGAGCGCGAGCTCGGGGCGCACGGCGCGCGCGAGCGTCTCGGCATGCGGCGTCGCTGCGCCGTGATGCGGCGGAATGTAGACGCGCGAGCGAAGCAGCTCCGGACTGAGCAGGAGTGTCGCGAGCGCCTCATCCGTCGCGTCGCCCATGAAGAGCGCTGAGAAC
>JANNUM010000142.1:0-2382 GCA_031395235.1 Chloroflexota bacterium | reverse complement strand
CGTACTGGGCGCACATCGGCGGCTTCGTTGCCGGTCTGGTGCTCGCGTTCGTGCTTCGCGCATTCGGCCGCGGGCCCACGAGACCGTTCGCCACAGCCTAGCCGCGGCGCTACAGGATCCGGGCGATCCGCTCCACGTCCTCGGCGACATCGGTGCGGCCGTCGAGGCGATAGGCGTGGGACAGCAGGTGGCACTTTTCCTTCGCGGTGTCGCGGCGGCCGATCGCGCAGTCGATCTCGATGAGGAGCCGCTGCGCCTCGCGGTCGGTGAACCCGTGCGCGATGAAATCGAGAAGCAGGTCCGATGCCGACTGAAGCTTCCCAAGGGTGAGGAGTCGGCGTGCAGCATCGAGCGTCGCGTCGTTCGCGCGCTTGTCGCGCATGCCGATCAGCAGGGTCGCTCGCGTCGACGCCGTGTTCGCGGCCTCCATGTCGTTGCCCTTCGGGACCAGCGTCCTCAGCTCGTGCTCCATGTCGAGCGGTGGGCGCGCCGGGCGTGCGGGCCGTGGTGCCGGCGCGGCCACCGGTACGGGCTTGTGCCCGTTGCGTGAAAGGCCGGCGCGTGCGAGCAGGTCGACCGGGCCGCCCAGATCCACCTGCTCCGCATGCGTCACGGTGCTCGCGCCCTTGAGCACAACTGTCGTCTGGGAGGCGGACGGCCGCGTCTTCGGCTCGGGTGCCTGCAGCCGCTCGGCAAGGGGATGACCGTTCGCGCTGGCGGGCTTCGTCGGCGCCACCCCATGGACGAACTCGCTCTCGACCTGCAGACCCCTGCCGTTCCGCAACGCGGGCGAATCGACCCGCGTCGTCTTCGCTGCGGGGGCGCGCGGCGCGAGCTCGGAGCGCGCGATGATCTCCGGCACTTCGCCCACTCGTGGCGCGGGACCGGCGGCGCCACCGGTCGCAGCCGCGACGCGATCGACGATCGCCCGGATGCCCGGGAGGTCGCCGAGCGTCTCGCGTCCGTACGCGAGCTCAAGCCACGCGCGGCGGGTGTCCTGCTGCGCCAGCGCCATGTCGACGAAGCGCGCGTACTCGCGGATCGCGCTCGGAAGGTCGCCCTGATTCGCCAGCGCGGCGGCGAGCCGGCGATGCGCCGAGAGATCGGACGGAGCGATGGCCACGGCCTCGAGCAGCAGAGCGACCGCGGTCGCGCGATCCCCGCCCTGCGCGAATCTCGCCGCCGCTTCACGCAGCGTCGTGAGGGCGGCGCCGACGTCCTGCTGCGCCGCCTGCGCGCGCGCGAGACCGCAGTACGCCTCGATGTCGCCATGCTTGTTGACCAGCTCGCGGTACGCGATCTCCGAGTGACGGGCACGGCCGCCGGCGAGAAGCTTCGCGGCCGCATCGCTCGCGAGGCGGTGACCGCCGTCGGACGCCTTCTGTGCGATGCCACATGCCGAGAGTGCGGACGCGAGCTCGGCTGCGCGCTCGTCGCCCATAGCGCGCGCGGCTTTCCTGCGCACGCGCTCGACCAGGCCATCGAGCTGAGCGGGACTCACGGTGTTGGCGTTGACGCCGAGCGCCTGGAATTCGGCCGAGAGAAATGTTTGCGTAGCGGGCCCGAGGTAGCCCTTCGCCACTCCGAGCAGCTGCTGCGCGAACGCGTTCAATCTTCGCCTGTGGTCGCGTCGTCCGACAACGCGTAGAAGCGGAGGGCGTTCAGCATCCGATCGAAGGCCGACGCGACCTCGCGCGTGATGTCGTCGCCGGAACGGGTGTCGAAGCTCGCGTAGCGCAGGTCGACGTCGCCGGTGGAGACCATCGTCGCCTCACCCACCAGGCGTCGGAGTGGACGCACCAGCGAGCGAGTGAGGAGCACGCCGATGACGAAGGACAGGAGCAGGCCGACGATGACCATGCTGATGGCGTTGAGCGTCGCGTCGTCGGCAGCCTTCGTGTACGTGGCGATTGGCACGGCGAGGGTGTATGCCCACGGCTTGGCCGTGAGTCGGGTCACGACGCCGCGCTGCTCCGATGAGTTCGCGCCAAAGGAGAACTGCGCCGATGTGGTGATGCCCTTGGGCAGCTTGTCGAGCGCGGCCTTCAGCGTCGGCAGCGGGTCGACGACGAGCTGCTCGGGCGTCTTCTGCCCGAACCGTTTGTCCGCGACCAGCTTCTTCACCGTCTCTTCGTCGATGGGCGCGATGGGCTTGTAGATGAGTGACTCGGCCAGATCGCGACGACCCTTCGTCTCCGAGACCGCGAGCCGGATGCCGTAGTCGTCCACGAGGAAACCGTGGGCCCCAACGCCGACCGCGCCGAGGTCACCCTCGACGACGTCCCAGATCGCCGCGAGATTGACCCGCGTGCGGACGACCGCGACGACCTTGTCGCCGTCCTTCACCGGCGCGGAGAAGAAGAGAGCGGGCCTGTTCGTGAT
>JANNUM010000123.1:0-5670 GCA_031395235.1 Chloroflexota bacterium | reverse complement strand
GTGGATGGGCGTCGACGCCCTCATCGTCATCTCACTCTTCCGCAAGGCGCGCGGCCTCGCGCGGAAGTACGCGACGCCCGGACAGCCGGGGTGCTGCATCCTCTTCCTCGACGAGCTCGACTCGGTCGGACTGTCGCGCGGTGGCATGGCCGGCGGCCAGCAGCAGGGAATGATGGGTGGGATGGGCATGATGGGCGGCCGCGGCCTGGCCCTGAACACGATGCTCAACCAGATGGACTCACTGGGGAAGCACGTCGAGGACCGCATGAAGTACAAGATCGCGCGCTGGCTCGGCATCGTCCGGGGCCCGGTGCCACCGAAGCCCGTCGTGTTCGTCATCGGCGCGACCAACCGGCCCGACGTGCTCGATCCGGCGCTCGTGCGAGCCGGCCGTCTCGACCGCAAGCTCATGATCTATGAGCCGGACGGCGAGGGCCGCAAGGATATCCTCCAGCACTACCTGCGCCTGAAGGCCCACGACCCGGAGATCCCCGTCGAGCTCATGGTGGCGGACTCCATCGGCTGGACGCCGATCGAGCTGAAGACCGTCGTCAACGAGGCGCTGATCGTCGCGCATGACGCCGGCCGCGAGTTCCTCACCTACAAGGACTGGCTCACTGCGCGCGACGCGCGTCTGCTCGGCATCAAGCAACCGATCCTCAGCATGTCGGCGCACGACAAGCGCACCATCGCGTATCACGAGGCCGGTCACGCGATCGCCTCCCACTACCTCAACAAGGACGACCGCATCCAGAAGGCCTCGATCATCCGCATGGGCGACGCGTACGGTGTCGTGATGCCGACCCCGAAGCTGGAGCGACATCAGCTGCATGCGGAGGAGATCGAGAACGACATCATGGTCTCGCTCGGCTCACGTGCGGTCGAAGAGATCATCCTCAAGACCAAGACCGCGAACGCGTCCTCGGATCTTCGGAACGCGACCAACCGCGCGATCGCGTACGTCGGCACGTGGGGTATGGGTTCCACGCTGCTCGCTTTCCCGCCGAACGCCATGGGCGCGGCGCCCCAGGTGCTGTCCCTTGCCGACAAGCTGCTCGAGGGCCTCTTCGAAGAGACGAAGCGGCTCATTCGCGAGAAGGAGTACGCCGTCCACGCGATCGCCGGAGCCTTGCTCCAGCGCGGCGAGCTTATCGGTCCCGAGCTGGACGAGATCTTCGCCGCAGCCGATCTGTCGAACCCCGAGATGGCGAAGGAGTTCGTCCGGAGGCCGGTGACCCTGCCGAAGATGTCCGACCTCATGAAGAAGGAAGAGCTGCCGCCAGAGGTCGTCGTCGTTCCCGTCGCCGCGTCGGACATCCCGGGCCAGCCCGCCCCGTCGCCGCTGCCGGAGGGCTAGCGGGAATACACCTTCGCGAGCTGCGCGAGGGTGACGAAGCGGAGCGGTCCGGCGTCGCGGTCATGGCGGTACGGAGCGAAGGCGCGGAAGAGCGTCTCGATGGCCGCGCGTTCGGTCGCATCGATCGTGCCCGGATGGCTCACCACCGTGAGAGCCCGCCGCTGCGCCGCGGGCTGGCCCGGCGGCGCGATCAGCCGCAGATCGGCCGTCACGATCGCTGCGATAGAGGTCACGCTGTGGCCGAAGGTGTTGCCGGCGTTCGTCGGCGCCTCGAGGAGCGGGAGATCGCCGCTCTTGTTCGCGTCATCACGCGCCGGGTAGTACGGCTGCGCGTCGGCCCCGAGGGTCCAGGGCAGCTGTAGCTGCCCGAAAGGTCCGGCCGGCGACGCGCTGCAGTCCGCGGTGAAGCCGAGCGCCGCGACAGCCCGCAGATTCGCGGCGTTCGCGAAGAGACCGCCACCGCGGAACGAGGTCGGTCGCGGCAGACCGTGCTCCGCCATCAGCCTCAGTGAGTAGTCGACGAGCGTTCGCGTTTCCGTCTCGTCGTACGCGGTGATCGGTACGTCGTAGCCATCGCCACGTCCGGCCCAGCTCGGCTGCGTGCGCGGCACGAGACCCGCCGCGCGGACGAAGTCGGTCCACATGTGCAGGTGGAGCGCGATCTCGTCGCCTTTCGCGCGCCGTCCCTTCGTCCAAGCGAGCATCGCCCCCGCCCGTGAAGCGCTGATCTGCGACGTGGTCCACACGCGCGGATTCCACATCACCGTCATCGGCACGCCCAGTCCATCGGCGATCGCCGCTGTGTTCGCCATCTCCGCGTCGCCCGCGGCGTCGCCCTCGAAGTCGAGCGTCCATACGACGTACTCGGGCGCCGACAGCAGCAGCGTCTGTGTCTCGAGCACCGCGTCCGACCCGTCACGCAGTCGAACCAGGTACTCGACGGTCTGCTCCCCAACGGCGGCGCCGTCGAGCGAGAGCGTCCCGACCCACTGCCGAGCGCCCGCGGCGCTCTCCGCGAGGTCGGTCGTGCGCCCCGTCGAGCGGAGCCGGGCGCGTGGGCGACCCGGCGTCGCGTCGACGTTCGAGAACATGATCGACACCGGCACCTCCTCACGGAACAGTCCATCGGGGATCGTGTACCAGCGCCGAGTGGCCGCAGCGACCTTGGCAAGCGGTCTCTCCGTGAGGCCTACCGGACTAGCGCTCGTAACCGAGAGGCTGGGCGCGGCCGTTGTCGTGGCAGCCGTCACGGTGGGGGAGGACGTCGCCGGCGCGCAGGCTGCCAACGCGATGACGAGCGCGGCGATAGGGGCGATGGAGCGCACGATCACCTCATCGTATGGGGGGGTATGCGCGAGATTCGTCGCACCGGTATCCGTACAGGTAGGGGTTTACGGTATGTCCGGAACAACCCGTTGGGGGATTGCGTTACGTGGTGCAGAACGTGCTACCTTACGTAACCCACGGCGGTCTGCGCGCACGCGACACGGCACGCGAAAGAGGAAAAGTATGGCTCCGACCCTGTTCGCTGACAGGATCTACACGGCCACGGAGCTTAACCGCAAGTCGGGTGAGTTGCTGACGGCTGCAGCTGAGAAGCCGATCACGATCATGGGGTCGAGTGGCCCTGTGGTCATGCAGAGTCGTGACCGTGCGGCGCTCAGCGAGCAGACGGTCTTCTGGGTCCGGCGCCTATCTCCACTCGTGTTGTTCCTCTGCGACGACAAGCTACAAGGCGGCTCACTTGAGCCGGACCTGAGCTTCGCCGCCGAGCTGTCGCCCGAGCACCGCCGTGCGTTGTTGTTCGAGCTGGTCGGTCAGCTGGAGTCTTCGGCAGACAGCGGGGACTTCTCCGCGCTTGAGGATGTGCTTTCTGACTGGAAGGCAACGTCCGAGGTAGACGCCGATGCTGAGCTGCGGAACGACCTGAAGGACGCGATCGCCCGCAAGCGATCTCGCTAGCCGCCCCCGCGTCGGTTGACAGTTCGCCTTGTATCCCGGCCAGGCGGCAGTCCGGAACAGGCCCCCGCCTACGTTCTTGAGTTCGCGAACGCGAAAGCCGCGAAGAACTGGCGGACTCTTCTTCAAGAGCGTCAGAACGCGATGACCGAATGCTGGGATCACCTCGCGATGCGACCAGTGGAACGCACGAAGCGCTGCGGTCCATTGAAGGGAAGGTACGTCGGCATCTGGCAATACGAGGTCGGATCTCAGCAGAGGGTGTGGTACGTGGTGGAGTCACGGCGCGTCGTGATCCATGCCGTTCACCGAGTCCATCCCAAGGGAACGGAATGAGTCCGCGGATTCCTGACCGGCTCGTGAGAAACTTGTGCGTCAGATGAGCCTCATCGCGCTGCGCCGCTGGATCCTGCCGCACGTCGCGGAGCTCGTTGCCCCGGACGGCATCCCGCCGCTGGTCGCTCGTATCCTCGCGGCACGCGGCATCCCGGTCCCCGCGATGGCCGATTTCATCGCCGCGCGCGCGGTGGAGAACGGGCCGCCGATGCTCGATCTGGACCGCGCGGTCGAACGTCTGCGTCGTGCGCTCGCGGCTCGCGAGCGCATCGTCGTCTATGGCGACTACGACGTCGACGGCATCGCCGGCTCGGCCATCCTCGTGCGTGCGTTTCGGCAGCTCGGCGTCGCGGTGGCCGCGTACATCCCGAACCGGTACGAGGAGGGATACGGCCTCAACGAGCAGGCCCTCCGGCAGCTCGCTGCAGACGGCGCGCGCGTGATCGTGTCGGTGGACTGCGGCGTCACGGCGGTGCGCGAGGCGGCGGTGGCGCGGTCGCTGGGCGTGGACCTGATCATCACCGACCACCACCACCCGCCAGCCGAGCTTCCCGACAGCTTCGCGGTCGTGAACCCGCGCCGACCCGGCGACCTCTCGCTCGACAAGGAGCTCGCGGGCGCGGGCGTCGCGCTCGTCCTCGCGCGCCGGCTGCTCGGCGAGCTCGGCTTCGCGCTGCGACGCGACGAGCTGATGCAGCTCGTGGCGCTCGCGACCGTGGCTGACGTGGTGCCGCTGCGCGCGGCGAATCGCGCGCTGGTGCGGGATGGGCTCGAGGCGCTCAATCGCGCGCCGATCACCGGCGTCCGCGCGCTCGTCGAACGTGCCGGCCTGAAGCTCGGGCAGGTGACCGCGGCGAGCATCGGCTACGTGCTTGGACCAAGGCTCAATGCCGCCGGGCGGATCTCGGATGCCGAGGAGGCGCTGCGCCTGCTGCTGACGGAGGACGCCGATGAGGCAAAGGTCCTCGCCGAACATCTGGAGCTGAAGAACACGGAACGCCAGGAGCTCACGCGTCAGGTCGTGAAGGGCGCGCGCGAGCGCGCGGCGGAGCGGCCCGACGCGTGGGCGACCGTCGTCGCGGATCCGGGCTGGCCTGCGGGCATCGTCGGGCTCGGGGCCTCGCGGCTGGTGGAGGAGTACGGCCGTCCGGCCGTGGTCATCGCCATCGACGGCGAGGAGGGGAAGGGCTCGTGCCGATCCATCTCCGCGGTGCACATCGCCGAGGCGCTGGATGAATGCGATGGACTTCTGATCAAGCACGGCGGTCACGCGATGGCCGCGGGCTTCTCGATCGCGCGCGAGAAGATCCCCGCATTCACCGAACGCCTCGACGAGGTCGTGCGCCGCCGCCTCGGCGGCGTCCGGCCGGTCCCGTCACTCCGCGTCGATGCCGAGATCGAGCCCGAGGCACTCACCTCACGCCTCGCGCTCGAGCTCGCGTCACTCGAGCCGTGCGGCGCGGGCAACCCGCGACCGCACCTGTTGCTGCGGAACGTCAAGGTCTTCGGGATCCGGCAGGTCGGAGCCGACTCCGACCATCTGCGGTGCAAGATCACGGTCGGGCGCTTCACGTTCGACGCGATGGCCTTTCGCCGCGGTGAGCACATTGGGGCGATGACCGATGCCGGTGCCGTGGACGCCGTCGTCACGGTGGGAGCGGGCCTGCGCGGCTTCGTCGAGCTCGAGCTCCAGGACTTCGGCCCGGTCGGCACCGCCGATCGCATGCGTCTGGAAGCCGTGGTCGCCTAGTGGCGGAGCGCGCGAACGCGATCACGTCGCGGATCGTCGGCATCACCGACCGCCTGCGCGCGCAGCGCCACAGCGCGGTCGACGTCGAAGGGATCGTCAAGGAGATGCTGCGTCACTACGCGGACGGTGACGCGGAGCTCGTGCGGCGGGCCTACGCCTACTCGGCCGAGGCGCACGCGGGACAGAAGCGCGTGTCGGGTGAGCCATACATCACCCATCCCGCCGCGGTGGCGATGCTCATCGCGGAGCTCGGTATGGAGGCGGCGAC
>JANNUM010000088.1:0-3072 GCA_031395235.1 Chloroflexota bacterium | reverse complement strand
CCCGACCCTCCCAGCCAGCTGCCGCACGGCCGCGCTGTGGCGACTGGCGCGCGCAGTCTACGGGACCACAGCACGCTCCCATGGCGGGCATGCTTGAACTCCGGGAAGCAGCGCTTGTAGCCCGTACCGGATTCGAACCGGTGGTCTCTGCCTTGAGAGGGCAGTGTCCTGGGCCGCTAGACGAACGGGCCGGAGGCTTCCATTGTACCGAGCGTGACCTCCCTTGGTCCCATGGCGCGCTGAGCGATCTCGTCGCGCCGGGCATCCGGCGCATCCCCATCCCCCTCCCGATCCGCGGTCTTTCGATCGTCAACGCGTATCTGGTGGAAGGAGCGCATAGCTGGAGCCTTGTCGACGCCGGTCTCCACACCGCTGACGCCGAACAGGCGCTGCGCCGCGGACTGGCGGACGCGGGGATCGGTATCGAGGACGTGCGGCGCGTCTTCGTCACGCATCTCCATCCAGATCACATGGGCATGGCGGGGACGCTCGAGCGCGCGGGCGCCGAGGTGCTCATGCACACACCGGAGATCGCCGCCGCACAGCGGGTCTGGTCGAAGGGACACGAGGCGATCGACGCGACCTACGACTGGTTCGTGCGCCACGGCATGCCACGCGACGTCGACGAGGGTATGCGACAGGCCTGGATCGCCATGGGCGAGCGCGTCGACGATCTCGAACATGTCGAAGGCGTCAACGACGGCGAGAGCGTTGATCTCGGCGGTCGCGCGACGCGACTTCGCTGGACGCCTGGGCACACCGACTACCACGCAGTCCTCATCGACGAGCGCGACGGCGTGCTCTTCGCCGGCGATCACGTGCTTCCGCGCATCACGTCGAATATCGGGCTCTATCCGTCTTCGCGTGACGATCCGCTCGGCGATTTCCTGGGCGCCTTGAAGGGACTGCGCGATCTACCGGTGAAGCGCGTGCTGCCGGCGCACGGTGATCCGTTCGACGACCTCGCCGGCCGCGTCGACGAGCTGCTTGCGCATCACGCCGCGCGGCTCGATGCGACACTCGCCGCGGTCGGCACCGCCGAGCGCGACGCGTACGCGATCGCGCGCATGCTCTTTCCCGTGCTTCGCTCCCCGCATGAGGAGCGTTTCGCGCTCGCGGAGACGCTGGCGCATCTGCGCCATCTAGAGCGGAACGGCCGCGTGAGCGAGATCGACGGCTCCCCCGCGCGGTGGCGAGTGACCTAGCTCGGAGAGCGGTACTTCTCCAGCGTGCGTGGATCGTCCCAGCCGTTTGACTTGAGGTGGCGCTCGACGACCCCCGTTCCTTGTTCCGGGAATACGTTCAGGCACATCGGGTCGAGCAAAAGGAAGAGCTGCGCATCGCGCGTGCGCGGCACGACGAGCGTGCCAGCGAACGAGTGCGCTTCGACGATGTGTGCAAGCGGTTCCGGCCCGCCGAGCTCGCGCACGATGCGACCGGCCTCGACCGCATGGTTGTATCCGGGGATCCCGATGACGCCGCCGTCCTTCTCGGTGAACTCGATCACCTTCGCAGCGTCGTGGATGTAAGACGCCGCACGGAACGTGTCGAGGTCGAGATCCTGTTTCCACAGCTCGCGGTAGATCGGGACCAGCGCCTCTGAAATGCGCACCATCGCTACCACGTGCTTGATGAGGTTGCCGTGGGTCGCGATCGGCATCGTGGGATGGAGCGGAATGCGCTCCATGTCGGTCCACGCGGGATTGCGCTCGGAGACGTAGCGCCAGACCTCGGTCGAGAGCTTGCGCAGTCGCGCGTCGCCGATGTCTTTGATCCTGGGAAAGGCGCGGAGGACGTCGGTCTCAGTCAGCACGGCGTCGATAGTCATGCGCGGAGCGCGCCGTTGCTCGTTGACGCTGATGGAACGGCCGTTCTATAATGAGTTGTGCCCAGCACGCGAGATCAGCGTCCATACAACGTCTACTACTACCGGAGTCATCGCTCCGAAGAAGTCGAGCGGGTGATGCGCCGTCAACGCGCGACGGTCGAATGGCTGCGCGACTTGCGCCGTGTGCCTTGCGACGATTGCCGAGAAATGTTCGCGCCCCACGTGATGGATTTCGATCATCGTGATTCAAGCAAGAAGCTCTTTGCGATCACGGGTGGTCATGCGCCACTCATGTCACGCCACAAACTGATCGCTGAGATCGAAAAGTGCGACATTGTCTGCGCGAACTGCCACGCGCTGAGGACGTACGCCAAGCTTATGGATCGTCGACGTCGGTCGGCGCCCGAGGAGTGGGCTCCGGGCAAGTCACCGCATATCGCTCAGAACCGCGTGCGCTGGCGCGCCAACGCGGCGATGCTGAACGAGATCCGGGACGTTCCATGTGCCGACTGCGGCAGAAGATTTCCGCCGTGCGTCATGCAATTCGATCACCGTGACCCCACAACGAAGACGCATGAAGTGACTCGAATCCTCATGCGCGCGCGATCCGTGATCCTGGCCGAGGTCGCGAAGTGCGATATCGTTTGTACGAACTGTCACCGCGACCGCACGTACAAGCGGCGGATCGCGGCGTAGGTCACGATCGCGCGCGGGTGTGTTGTAGTGGTCATGCAAGCAACCCTTCCAAGGTTGAAGGGCGGGTTCGATTCCCGCCACCCGCTCTGCAATCATTTCAGCCGCGATTGATCACTGAGAGTCCCGCCGCGTATCGCTTCGCTGCATAGCAGCTGCTCCTACGCGCTCCTGGTCAGCAACGCGCGCACGCCGAGCCGTTCCTGGCGGAAGGGCACCTTCGCGCGCCGCTTCAGATCCTCGAACGCGGCGCGCTGCGTCTCGTTCACGAAGGTGAAGGCGACGCCGCGCTTCCCCGCGCGACCGGTGCGGCCGATACGGTGCACGTAGGTCTCGGCATCCTCGGGGAGATCGAAGTTCACGACGTGACCGATGTCCTCGACGTGGATGCCCCGCGCCGCGAGATTCGTTGCGACGAGCGTGGGGATGCGGCCGCTGCGGAATCCTTCGAGCACGCGCTCGCGCTCGTGCTGACCAACGTTGCCGTGGAGCGCGCGCGCCGGGCTTCCGAGATTGGCCAGTGCCTTCACGAGCTTGTCGGCGCCGTGCTT
>JANNUM010000079.1:0-13527 GCA_031395235.1 Chloroflexota bacterium | reverse complement strand
GTTCTGCGTCACCGCGTAGATCGCGACGCCCAGGATCATCGCGCCGATGTTCTCGGCGGCGGTGGACTCGAAGAGGTCCGCGCCACGACCGGCGCAGTCGCCGACGTTGTCGCCGACCAGGTCCGCGATCACCGCGGCGTTGCGCGGGTCGTCCTCCGGGATACCCGCCTCGATCTTGCCGACGAGGTCCGCACCCAGATCGGCGGCCTTGGTGTAGATGCCGCCGCCGAGCTGCGCGAATAGCGCGACGAAGGACGCGCCGAAGCCGAACCCGACGATCGTGAACGGCGCCTGCTCCGGATTCTGGAACCCGCCGTAGGCGATGAACATCACGAACACGCCGATCAGCGAGAGGCCGACCACGAGGATCCCGGACACCGCGCCACCGCGGAGCGAGATCCGGAGCGCATCACCGATGCTGTGCTGCGCGGCGGCGGCCGTTCGCAGGTTCGACTTCACGGCGACGAACATGCCGACGATGCCGGAGGCCATCGAGCACATGGCGCCCACGAAGAATGCGATCGCCGTGCGGACGGCGAGCTCCGTCGCCGAAACACCCGGAGCCGTCTCGAAGAAGTAGATGACGAGACCGATGAGGACCATGCCGCCGAGCGCGAGGAGGAAGATCGTGCGGTACTGGCGCTGCATGAACGCGACGGCCGCCACGTAGATCGTCGCGGCGACCTTCTGCATCGCCGGCGTTCCGATCGGCGAGCGGAGGACGTCGTAAGCGAAGTAGCCGGCGACGAGGACCGCGACGAGTCCGGAGATGGGAACGACCCAAAGCAGGGGTGCCGCGTCCAAAAAGCCCTCCGCTACAACGAAAAGTAAATTTACAAGAAGCAAGCGCCCGCCCCGACGGAGGGGGCCGCAGCGCTTCGGCGGCAGTTTAGGACAGGATCGAGCGGGCGGGCAAACCGGCTATCGTTCGGGACGTGCCACCGCAGAAGGCGTCAAAGAGCCAACCCAAGGCCGACGCGACCGAGAAGCAGAAGAGCAAGGACCGCGACTGGCTGACCACGACCGAGCTCGCCCAGCGGATCGGTTGGCGCGAGCACGCGCTCCGCGACGCGCTCCGCGGCAAGGACCTGCCGGGCGTCCGCCGCACCTCATTCGGCTATCACGTCGAGGCGTCGGCGGTGGACGAGATAAAGAAGACTCTTGGTGAGGCGCCGCCGAAGGGGAACAGCTCGCTCAAGACCGGCGCGCGGGGCTAGCCCGCGGCCTAGGCGTTCTTCCGCAGGCGCGCGGGCAGGATCTGAAGCTCGTCGCGGTACTTGGCCACCGTCCGCCGCGCGAGCTTGATCCCGTGCTTGTCGGCGAGCTTCTCGACGATCTCCTGATCGGAGAACGGCCGCCCGTGATCCTCGGCGTCGATGAGCTCCTTGATGACGTCCTTCGTTCCGAGCGAAGCGGTGAAGAACATCGCGAACGGGACGACCTGACCGCTGGGAAGGAGCACGAACTTGCCGGCGGTCGCGCGGCTCACGGTGGACTCGTGCATCCCGATGCGCTCCCCCACCTCGGCCCGCGTCAGGGGCCGCAGCGACTGGATGCCGTGGTCGAGGAATTCGAGCTGGCAGTCGACGATGACTTCGGTGATCCGCAGGATCGTTTGCCGGCGCTGGTTGATGTTGTCGATGAAGAACTTCGCCCGCGTCACGTACTCGCGGATGTGCTTCCGGTCGTCGTCGTTCATCGGCACGGTACTGGTGCCTTCTTTGCGCGCGGCCTGCAGCTGCATGATCAGCTGTCTGTAGACGGGGTTCACGCGCAGCGAGAAGCGCCGTGACTCGATGACCTCGACCTCGTACTGGCCGCTCTCCGACTTCGTGATGATCACGTCGGGTCGCAGGCCGACCTCGCGGCCTCCGATGCTCGTGCCATCCGGGCCCGCGGCGAAGCCCTGCGCCGGGTGTGGGTTGAGGTTGTCCTTTATGTAGTCCCACGCGGACTGGACCTCGTCGCGCGTAATGCGGAGCGCCTGCGCCACGTCGCCGAACTTGTGCTCGCCGAGCTCGCGGAAATGGTCGGCGATGATCTCGCGCACGTGAGGCGGGACCTCCGCGCCGATCTCCTCGAGATGCTGCATCTGGATGAGCATGCATTCGCGGACATCGCGCGCGCCGATGCCCCATGGCTCGACGGATTGGATCGCGCGCAGCGCGCTCATCGCGTCGGCCGCCGACACCTTCATCGTGCTCGCCGCATCCTCGATCGTGACACCGGGGTCGAGGTAGCCGGTCTCGTTGATGTTGCCGATGAGGTACTCGGCTATCGGGAGGAGCCGCGCTGGGAGGAGAACGCGCACGTTCCACGACAGCCACTCGGCGAGCGTCTGCTCCGATTCGGCGCGGACCACCGGATCGAATTCATCGCCGTCATCGTCGCGCTGCATGAGGCTCGTCCCCTCGAGGGGCTCGGTCTCGGGATCGTTCTGTCGTGGTGCCTTCGCGAGACCGAAGCAGTTCAGGCAAACACGTCCCGGAAGCGGCTGCCCGCACAGCGGGCACGCCTGCTGCTCCTCGAGATCGAGCGCCGGATTCTCCTGCAGCTCCTGATTGATGACGTCCTGGAGCTCGAGCGATGACAGCTGCAGGATCGCATTCGCGGCAATCTGTTTCGGAGTTACCCTCAGCTGCTGCTGCGGCATTAAGCGCAGATCCACTTCGGCTACCTTAACCCAATGGTCGTGCGAGCCGAACTGATCCTGATAGTCGTGGCTCTGTCACTTGCCGCGCTCGCGTTCGCATTTGTCGTGCCGCGTCGAATGTTCCGTTGGAGGATCCCATTCGCCGCGGCCTGCTGCGCGATCGCGGGACTTTCACCACTCCTTATGTATGTCGCGCTCGATCCGGAGCGCGCCCGTGGGAGCGCCCTGTGGGAATGGTCCGCCGTAGGGGGACCGACCATCCAAGCCTCGTATCGCCTGGACGGTCTCGCCGCCATCGGCGTTGCGGTCGGCGCCCTCTACATCGCGGCCGCGTTGGTGGCCACAACGCGTGTGAGTGCGCGTCACCAGCTCTTGCGACCGGTGATCCTCCTGAACGGTCTGGTCTTCATCGCCCTGGCCGTCACCGACGACCTCATCGCGGGCATCGTCGTCCTCGGTGCGCTCGGCGCGATCACGTCGTTCGTCGCGCTGCTCGTATCGCCGGCGGCGGCGGTCGCGCGCATCACCGGATATCTCGCGGGCGGTGTCCAGGGTTTCGTCGTGGCAGCGCTCCTCGTATCCCGGTTCGGTGGCGCATCGTTCCGTTTCGACACGATCTCGCCCGATGCGGTGACGCCTGGCGTCATCCTCGTGGCTTCGCTCGGCGCGGCGCTCTTCGCGGGTCTCTACCCGTTCGTCCCGTGGGGCTACCGGCACGAAGAGGCCGGCGAGCGTGAGAGCCTTCGCGGACTCCTCACGATGCCCGCGGGACTCGGTGCGACGCTGGTGCTCTGCCGCATCCTCGGCGTGACGAGGATCGACCTGTCAACGCTCGCCCTTCCCGCGATCATCTCGCCGGCGCTCATCGCGCTCGTGGTCGCCGCGCTCGCGCTGCGTTTCATCATGCGGCGGCGCAAGGCCGGCCTGCGGCGGCGCATCGCGATCTCGGCCGTGGTGCTTCTGCTCATCCTCGCGTACCCGTTCTTTCACTGGAGCCACCTCATCCTCATCGCGTCTCTCCTCACCATCGCGTACGCGGCCGCCGTCTCGCTCGCGCTGCCCGAGCAGTGGCCGATCTCGCGCTACGACGTCGTACTCGCGGCCCTCTGGATCGCGCTCGCGACCGGTTCGCCGACCGCGCTCGCCGGCGCGCTCGTCGTGCTCGCCGGGGGCGGCCTCGCCGGGGTGTCGGACGGCTTCTGGATGCCGCCGCATCGCTCGTACATCACCGCGATGGCAAGCTCAACGGTGATCGTCGCGGGCACGCTGACCATCGCCGTCGGCGCGCTCGAGGCGCCGGATCTCATCACGGTGATCCTCGCCATCGTCGCCGCGGGCGCCGTCCTTGGGCTCGAGCTCGCGCACGCTGGACGGCGGCTCAGCATCGCGGCGGTCCCGTCTGATCTCGACGTGTCGGCGTCGATCGCCTCGTTCCTGGGCACGATCATGGTCGTCCTCGCGCTCTCGCTGCCGCTGTTCGATGCGATGTCCGGAGCCTTCGGCCGGCCGAACACGCGCAGCCTCGAGGATCTCGTGACGCTCGTACCGGTGGTCGCGGTCTTCTCGACACTGCTCGTCGTCGCAGCACGCGCGGTGCGCGTGCTGCTCCCGGAGCTGACCGCACTCAGCACTCGGCTCGAGGCCGTGGTCTCCACCGCCGATCCGGTCCCGATCGCCGCGGCGTCGTTCCGCGCTCTCGCCGGGTCCGCCACCACGGTCTCCGCGGTCTTCGCGATGTTCGAGGAACGCGCCGGGGTCTGGCTCGCGCTGATGCTCATCGCGACGCTGCTGGTCTGGGCGCTGCGCTGATGCTGCTGCTCGCGATCGTCGCTGTCACCACGCTCGCGGCGAACAGCGCGCGCCAGCTGCGTTATATGGCGGTCGCGTTCTTCGGCGTCGCGCTCGCCGCGCATCTCATCGACGACGGCAGCCTGGCCATCTCGCAGATCGTTGTCTCGGCCTGCGCCGCTCTCGTCGCGTCCGCGATCCTTTTCGTCGCGGCGCGTGATCGGCGGTTCGGTGAGGATCCCGGCTGGCGGCTGTGGATCGCGACGATCGTCGCCGCCGCGACGACGGCGGCGGCGTTCGTGTACCTGCGACCCGCGACGGGCGATGAGATCAATACGAACCTCCTCGGTCCCGACCCGAGCGGCGTCACGACCGAGGTGGCCGCGTTCTGGCTGCTGTCTTCGGGCATCGCGATCCTGCTGACGGCGCGCGGGGCCGTTCGCGGCTCGCTCGGAGCGCTCCTCATGCTCACGGGTACGCAGCTCCTCGTGCGCATGGTGCCGGGCCCGGAACTCGCGCTAACGCTGTTGCTATCGTGGCTTCAGGTCGTTGTCGCGCTGGCCGGCGCGTTCCTCATCGTCAACCAGCGGGCGGCACGCGAAGCGTGATCGAGGTCATCGGGCTCCTCGGTGTCGCGGCGCTCTTCGCTTTCACCGTGCGCAAGCGTCTCGCTGTCGTGGGGACCGTGACCCTTGCGGCGCTCGCGGCCACGATCGCCGTCGTCGTGCTGATGCCGATGGACGCCTCGGGTGAAGTACTCGACCTTCCCTGGCGCATGTCCGAGCTGGGACGCCTCGCGGCGGTCGTGCTGCTCGGCACGCTCTGGCTCCTGGTGCTCGCGGTATGGGTCGACGAGCCCGCCTACAACTTCTTCCCCACCGCGCTCGTCGTCGCCGCCGTCGTGCTCGCGGTCCTGGTGCTCACGACGCCGATCGCGATCTACGCCGCCCTCTTGCTGGGACTGCTCGTGCCGGTCGGCTCGTTCACGTTCCAGGTGCACCGCAATCGGAGCGCTGAGGCCGCCTACCGCCACTTCAGCTTCGTCGCGCTCGGTGGGTGCCTTGGCCTGTCGGCCCTCGCGTTGTCGGCGGGCCTCGGACGCGACCAACCGCCGGCCACGTTCGTGCTGCTCGTCGTGATCCTCGTCGTCGCCTTCGCCCTCAAGCTCGCGGCCATCCCGTTCCACACGCACGCCGCGCTGCTCGCATCTGAGGTCCCCGCATCGGCGCTCGCGCTCTACTTCGGTGTGCTCGTGCCGACGACATTCATCGCCTTTGCGCAGATCCTCGTCCTCTCCGGTCTGCTGCCGGCGATCGTGCAGATCGGCAAGGTCCAGGACCTGCTCCTGGCGCTCGGCCTCGCCTCGGCGCTCGGCGGCGCGTTCCTCGCAACGGGGTCGAGCGAGCTGCGGCGCGTCGCCGTGTATTCCGTCATCGCGAACCTCGGGCATTCCCTCGTCGGGATCGCCACGCTCTCGGGTCCGGGGATCATCGGCGCGATGGCGATCGCGCTCGTGACGGGCCTGGCCGCGACGCAACAGCTCCTCGCGGTCGGGACGCTCGAGCGCCGCGCCGGCGCGGACCGTCCGAGCGCGACCACCGCGCCGCTCGCGGCGCTCGCCTTCGTCGTCGGCGGCTTCGCGATGATCGGCGCGCCGCCGCTCGTCGCGTTCCCCGGACATTTCTTCGTCGAGCTCATCGCGTACTCGTACTCCGGGTGGTTGGGCACCGCGCTGGTCATCGCGACGCTCGGTGTCCTGCTCGCGCAGCTGCGCGCGGCGATGGCGATCTTCCGGACCGCGCCCGACCGCTGGCGCATCGAGCAAAGGCCGGTCGCCGGGATCGTCGGTGGCCTCGTGTTCCTGGCGCTGCTCGTCGGCGGGGTCCAGCCGGACGGTTTCCTACGACCGATCGCCGCATTCGCCGACGAATTCCTTCGCGCGCTGCATCCGCTCTAGGGAACGGGCCTCGCGCTGCGGCGCACGCGTTAGCGGCGGCTCGGTTCCTCGATCTCCCAGCCGTCGGCGCTGAGCCGCGCGCGCTCTTTCTCGAGATCCTTGTAGCGGCCGATCTCGGTCCACGGTGTGTCGTCGACCGGTGTGCCGGGATTGATGCGCTGCATCACCCGCTGATCGGCGCGTAGCTCGCGCACGACGAGCTGCCGCTCACCATGACCGACACGCAGAAGAAGTGACGCGCGAAGCAACGTGGCCACGCTCCCCTACCCCCATACCCACGAACGCTAGAACGTGAAGCGAGTTCCGGACGCGGTGAAGTGTTTCACATCGAAGGCGATGATCTTCGCTGCCACCGCGGGCGGTCGCGCTTGGGCGCTATCCCTTGTCCTCGGTCATCCAGCGCTCGACGTCGCGCGTGTACTCGACGACGCCGTCGGCGAACCACAGCGCGATCTCGCTCTTCGCGGTCTCGGGCGCGTCACTCGCGTGGACGAGATTGCGCAACCCGACGAGCGCGTAGTCGCCCCGGATCGTCCCGGGTGCCGCCTCGTGCGGGCGCGTCGCGCCGACCATCGCGCGAACGACGGCGATCGCGTTCGGACCCTCGAGCACGATCGCGACGACTGGCGACGAGCTGATGACCTTGACCAGGTCGTCGTAGAAGAACTTCCCCTTGTGCACCGCGTAGTGCTTCTCGGCCATGGCGCGATCCACCCGCAGGAGGCGCAGTCCGGCGATACGCAGGCCCCGGCGCTCGAAGCGCGCGAGGATCTCGCCCGAGATCCCGCGCTGGACCGCATCGGGCTTCAGCACGACGAGACTGCGCTCGACGGTCTGCTCGGGGCTCATGACGCGATCTCCATGACGGCCTCCGCGCCTTCCGGCGCGCGGATGGTAGCGACGGCGGCACGCGGACCCACCGCCGCGACGTAGGAGAGCTCGGGTCGCAGGTACTGCCGCGCGGCGAGCTGTACGTCCTCGGCGCTGACGCTGTCGATGATGTCGCACACCTCCTCGACGGAGCGCACGCGATCGAGGAACAGCTCCTGCCCGGCGAGCCAGTTCGACACGCCTCGCGTGTCCTCAAGCCGCAGCTCCAAACGTCCCTTGTTGAAGTCGCGCACCCGCTCGAGCTCGTCCGCCGGCACGATCTGATCGCGGAGGCGCGCGACCTGCGCGAGCGACGCTTCGACGACCTCGCCGATCCGATCGGGCGCGACGCCCGCGTATATGACGACGTGGCCCGCATCGACGTAATTGGACGAGAACGAGTGCACGTCATACGCGAGCGCGCGCTTCTCGCGAAGCTCCAGGAATAACCGGCTCGACATGCCCTCGCCGAGGACCGCGTTCAGCATGTCGAGCTTGTACTTGTCCTGATGGACCTGCGGCACGCCGCGCCAGCCGATGCACACGTGCGCCTGCTCGGTCCGCTTACCCAGGAGCTTCACGCGCGTCTTCGACGGTTTCGGCGCCGGCCGCAGACGCGGCGCCGGGCGGTCGGCGACGGCGGCGAACAGCTCACCGATCGCGTCCGCCACCTCGTTCGCGTTCACCTTGCCCGCCAGCGCGACGACGATCTTGCGCGGCGCGTAACCGCGCTCCATGAATCCGCGCAGCTCGCTGGCCGCCATGCCGAGCACGATCTGCTCGCGGCCCGCGACCTCCCAGCCCAGTGGATGGTTCGGATAGAGGAGCCCATCGACGAGCGTGTGCACGCGGTCCTGCGGCTGGTCCCGGTACATCCGGAGCTCTTCGACGATGACCTTCTTTTCCGACTCGACGTCGGCGTCCCGCAGCATCGGCGCCAGGATCATGTCGGCGACGACGTCGAGCGCGATGCGCCAGTGCCGCGCCGGGACGCGTGTCCAGAAGACGGTGACCTCTTTGTCGGTCGCGGCGTTCACGACGCCGCCGCGGCTCTCGATCTCCATGCTGATATCGGCGGCCGTCGGACGCTTGGCCGTCCCTTTGAACACCATGTGCTCGAGGAAGTGGCTCGTTCCCGCGTCGCGCCGACTCTCCATGCGCGAGCCGGCACCGACGAAGACGGCAAGCGATGCTGAGCGTGTCTCCGGCATCTCCGCGACGAGGATGCGCACCCCGTTCGGAAGGGTGCGTTTCAGGTACTCCACCGCTCCGAACGCTAGCATTGCGAGCGGTCCGCCGTGACGCCAGCGTGAGGAGGGAATCGGCTGTGACTGGCCGGTCTGACGCGCTCATCCATTTCCTGTGCGTGCTGCCTGACCATCTGCGGGACCCGCGGCTGGAGAGCGACCACATAACGGTCGTCGATGGCCGCTGGGCTTTCTGCGCAGCGAACGTGCGCGACGAGACGCACGACTGGCAGTCAACCGGAGGGATCACGCGCGCCGATGTCGGGCGCCAGCTCGCGCAGCGCCGCGCTCAGAAGGCCTAGCGGCAGAACGCCACGGTGATATAGATCGCGTCGGGCCCCTGGACCGCGCCGATGCCGGCGCGACGGAAGTTCGGATCCATGATGTTCGTCCGGTGGTTGATCGGCTCCCACGGCTCGGCCATGAACTCCTTATGCAGCACGTCGACGCCGCCGCTCCACACCTTCCCGGTGTTCTCGCCGTACCAGCCGGTCCCGCAGGCGGGTACGTACCGTGACTTGGCCGTCCCGTCGGGACCGTCGTGATAGACGTACCGGTACTGCGCCTCGACCGCGCTGTGGCGGCGCGCGGCGTCTGAGACGCCGACGTCCAGCGCGAGCGGGACCAAGGCGCCCTGTATCCGCGACAGGTTCATCAGGCCGAGCATCCGCAGCTCGGCCTGGTGCGTCTCGGGCGACGTCGTGATCGCCGGCGGCGCGGGCGCGGGCCGCGGCGTTGGCGCTGGTGTTGGGTTGGGCTTCGCCTCGGGCATTGGCTCGGCGATAAGTGGCGGTTCAGGCGCCGGCTCGGGCTCGGGCGACACCTCGACGGACGGCGCGAGCGCTAGATCCGCAGTCGGCGCGAGCGCTACATCCGCGGTCGGCTCGGATGCGGAATCTGTGCTCGGTGCTGGTGTCGTCTCCCGAATGACATCGAAGGTGAGATCGATGGTCATGAGACGCTCGCCACGGGCCTCGGGCGCGACGCGCGAGACCTGCTCGGCCGGCGGCGGAAGCCCCGCATCAGAGCGAGGCGCGGCGACGAACACCGCGCCGACCATCGCAAGGGCAACGATCGGCGCCGCGAGCCCGACCAACAATGCGGCGGACTGTTCGATCGCCCATATCGCGCCGGCGCGGATCACTCGGCCGTCGTGCTCCGCGCGCCGTAGCTGATCATCAGGTCCGCACCCGCGCGGCGCGCGGCAGCGAACGTTTCGCGCTCCGCGGCCTCGAGGTCCCGCGAGTCATCCGACGTGGTGAAGAAGGCGTGCTCGTCGGCGGTGAAGAACGAGATCAGCGGTCGATCGACGGTCTCGGACAAGCGCGTGACGAGATCGAGCGTGACGAGGCCGGGCTTCAGCACGACCGCGTCCGCGCCCGCCGCCACTTCGCGCGCGGCCCGCGTGCGCGCGCCATCGCGATCGTCGACCGCGATCAACGGCACGGCGCGCTCCCTCACCGGTATCGCCTCGACGGCGACCTGGTGCGCCGCATACAGCACGCTCTCGAGCTTGACCATCGCCGCGATCGGCAGCTCGGGCCGGCCGGCCGAGGACACCGCCGCGCGGAGGGCACGCACGCTCCCTTCGAGCATCCCCGAGGGGATGATCAGGTCCGCGCCGGCATCGGCGTGCACCGCGGCAATCTCGGCGAGCCGGTCGAGCGTTCCCGCGACGTTCGCCTGGCCTTCCGCAAAGAGGACGCATTGCCCATGCGGCGTATACGCGCAGACGCACACATCCGTCGCGACCGCGAGATCGGGCGCGGCGTCCTTCACGGCGTGGATGGCTCGGGCGACGATGTGATCTCGCTCGCTCGCGAGGAGCGCAAGCTCGTCCTTTCGGTCTGACGCGGCGAAGATCAGGAAACCGGCCAGACCTGTCGACGCCGCCTCACGCGCGTCGCGCACGAGCTCGGTGATCGAAAGGCGCTCGAGGAACGGCGCGTCCGGGACCCGCTCGCGGTCTTCGACGCGGGCCGACACGATGACCGGTTGGATGAGCCGCCCAACGGTCTCGGGTGCGGCCAAGGCCCGGGACCACAGCGGGTGGTCACGGAGCCGGCCGCGGACCAGCGTCGTCGGGCTCATCGTCGGATGGTACGTGTCTGGGACGCGGCCGGACTCCTCAGGAACCTGGAAGACGTCTACCCTGTATGACAGGTATGAGAGGTCGAGGGCTGTCCGCTGCCGCTTTTGCCCTGACCGTCGGCATCGTGCTCGCCGGGGCCGTCGCCTTGAGCCCGGGCGAGCCTGCACAGAGCGCCGCGATCGTTGATACCGCTCCGTTCGAAGCCAGCCTCACAACGGTGGTCAGCGCCCCCGCGCCGGCAGCCGCGATCGGCGTTCCCGCTCCCGTCATCACCGAAGTGCTCCCGACGCCCATCGCTGCGCCGGCGAGCGCCGTGTTCCCAGATATGAAGCACGTCTGGCAGTCCCTCAACAACTGCGGACCCGCGGCGGTCGTCATGGCGCTCTCGACGCTTGGCGTCGACGTCGATCAGGAGACCGCCCGCCTCGCGCTGCGGGGCACCGACGTACGCCGCGGTATGGGGCCGCAGGGTGTCAGCCCGTGGGTGAAGGAGAACTTCGATCTGCGCTCGACGTGGCGCAACAACGGTACGAACGCGATCCTGAAGACGCTCGTCGCGAACGGCTTCGCGCCCATGGTGACGCAGTGGTTGCAGGACCCCTGGGTCTCTCGCGTCGCGCATTGGCGCACCGTCCGCGGATACGACGACGCGAAGAGCGTGTTCTACGTGAACGACTCGATGCTCGGGAACAACGTCGCGCTGTCGTACGACTTCGTCGCGCGTAACTGGCTGTCGTTCAGCTACCGCTACATGGTCATCTACAAGCCCGAGGACGAGAAGCTGCTGAAGGCGATCGTGGGCGATCAGTGGAACGACATGATCATGCGACGCTCTCTCTACGAGCGCACGAAGGCCGAGGCACAGGGGTGGAACACGAACTTCTCGTGGCTCGCTTACGGCGAGGCCGCGTACTCGTACGGGATGTTCGAAGAGGCGGTCGCCGCGTTCGAGAAGGGTCTCTCGATGGGATCGCCGAGCGGTGTCTTCGGGCTGCGCAACTCGTATCCCCGGGCGCTGCTCGCGCTCGGCAGGCAGGAGGATGCCGAGCGAGCCTCGCAGCAGCTGAACGGCATTAGCTCGGTCCCATCGTCCACGGTCGTCGCGCCGCCGGATCCGTACGCGGTGTACCTCGCGATGCTGCGCATCACTCCCATCGAGCGCGTCCCGACCGAGTGACGCGCGTCCGCTTCATCGGAAGCGGAGACTCATTCGGAAGCGGCGGACGGTTCCAGACTTGCATCCTGGTCGACGCCGACGGTTATCGCTTCCTCATCGACTGCGGTGCGACATCGCTCGTCGCGCTGAAGCGGGCCGGCGTCGATCCCGGCTCCATCGCCGCGGTGTTGCTCACGCATTTCCACGGCGATCACTGCGGCGGTGTCCCCTACCTCATCCTGGATGGCCAGTTCAGCAAGCGCGAGCGGCCGCTCGTTGTCGCGGGTCCACCCGGCGTGCGCGAACGGATGACGGCTATCTTCGAAGCGGCGCTGCCGACCTCGTCACGCACCGAGCAGCGCTTCGGGGTGTCGTACGTCGAGCTCAGCGAGCGCCCGACGACGATCGGACCGATCGAGGTCGTCGCGCTCTCGGTAGCACATCTGCCGGAGACGGTCCCGCACGGCCTCCGTGTGCGCGTGGACGGCCGCGTCGTCGCGTACACCGGTGACACCGACTGGTGCGACGCTCTGCCGCGGCTCGCCGACGGCGCCGACCTGTTCATCGCCGAGGCGTACTCCTTTGAGAAGCGCATCCCGCAGCACCTCTCCTACGCGACGCTGCTGGCGCATCGCGATGAGCTGCGCGCGAAACGAATCGTGCTCACGCACGCCGGCATCGAGACGCTCGAGCGCGCAGGCGAGCTCACCTGGGAGCTCGCCGACGATGGGACGACGATCGATCTCTGACGGACTCGCGAAGCGGCGCTCCGCGCTATACGGGCATCCCGCCCATCACGAGCTCGGCGACCGCTGGGATCGTCGCGATCGCGATCCCGAATCCCACAAGCAGCACCGCGATCCCCTTCGCGACGGCCGCGGACGGCGCGAGGATCTTCTCAATGAAGATGACCGCCGCAACGGCGGCCATCCATCCCACGCTGGCAAGCCCGACCGCGAGCAGGACGAGCATGAGTCCCGCGCAGCAACCGATGCAGAAAACGCCCTCTTCGAGCCCCATGCGCAGGGCTCCTCTCGCGCCTGGCTTGAAACCGCGGAACAGCCAATGAAGTGGAGATCGACAGTGCCCGAGGCACCGTTCCTTCAACGGGGTCAGCTGATACAGGCCCCCTACTCCGATCACGGCGCCGAGGAGCACCTGCGGCGCAGTCTGCACAACGGGGATCTCGGCGATGAGTGGCACCAGCAACACGACGACCACGTACGCCGCGACTCCAACGGCGCTCCAGATCAAGAGGTATCCCGTAACGAAGAGCGCCGCCAGCAGCGGCCACGCTCCTGCCTGTTGTCGCGTGTATCGCGCGTACACGAGCACCACCGGCGCGACCGAGGGGAACATCATCGCGGCCATCATGACGACCCACGTCGCGAGGAAGATCGCAAAGCTCGCGAGGTCCCTGCCGGAGGACATCGCCATCGAGCCGCTTTGGGTGAAGACGTAGGCCCAGGCGAGGCCTGCGAGCGCGAGGAGCGCAGCAAGGATGGATAGCGCCGCCCCCGTCAGCGCCAGGCGACCGAATCGAGCTTCGAAGCTGGAGGACGCGGAGCTCAGGCGTCAGGCCTCGTACTTGAACTCCGTGGTGAAGCCGTTCGTCCCCGACCCCTCGAATTTCCAGGCGCCGTCGTAACGGATCCGCCCAGCCTTTGCGACCCGCACCGCCTGTGGCACGACGCTGAGCGCCGGGTTGCTGATGACGGGCGCCGTCTTGCCGTCCATGCCCTTGAGCTCTTCGCTGTCCATCTC
>JANNUM010000063.1:0-3006 GCA_031395235.1 Chloroflexota bacterium | reverse complement strand
CGCGGGGGCCCTCGGTCGCTGCCGCCTCCGCGTCGCCTTTTTCTGTGGTCGAGCAGCGGATCGCGATCGACGACCTCGCACTCGAAGTCGTCGGCAGGGGAGCTTGCGATCCGCTCTTACTCGCGCACCTCGGCCTCAAGGGCGAAGCGCCGGGCCGTTGGCAGGACGTCCTCTGGTTGGACACGGAGACGACGGGTCTGGCGGGTGGCACAGGTACTTACGTGTTCCTACTCGGCATCGCCTACTTCGCGGATGGCGAGCTCGTGTTGCGACAGCACCTCCTCCATGACATCGGCGCCGAAAGGGCGTTCGTCGAGACACTTCAAGCGGAGCTCGAGCCGTTCCGCGCGTGCGCCTCGTACAACGGCAAGAGCTTCGACTTGCCGCTGCTGCGCACGCGCTGGGTGATGACGCTGCGGAGCGAGATCACCGTCGACGAGTCGCACCTCGATCTCCTGCATCCCGCACGGCGCCTATGGCGCGATCGATTCGGCTCGACCGGGCTCAAGCAGCTCGAGGAGTCGCTGTTCGACGAAGGCCGCCAGAGCGACATACCGGGTGCGCTCATCCCGGACGCGTACTTCCACTATCTGCGCAAGCGCGACCCCGCGATCATCGCGCCGATCCTCGAGCACAACGCGCGGGACGTCGTGTCGCTCGTGCGCGTCGCGGATCGCGTGGCGGTGGCGGTGCTCGCGGCGCGCTCGGGGCGGGCGCCCGATCACGCACCGGCGGCGTACGCGCTCGCGCGGTCGTTCGAGCGCACCGGCGAGCTCGACGCGGCTTTCGCGTGCTTCGAGAGCGCGTACTTCGACGGCGATAACGAGCTCCGTGTGAAGCTGGCGCTCGCGTTCGCCCGCCAGCTGGAGCGCCGCGCCGAGGTCGAGCGGGCGCTGCGGATGATCGAGACGCTGCTCGGCCTCGGGCTCGGGTCGGAGCGCTGGCGCGAGCAGGCAGAGAGCCGAGTCCGCAGACTGACCAAGAAGATATGGCGACGGCTCGCGACGGCAAGCTGACGATCCGCCCGCTCACGGCGGCGCGGGTCGACGACGTGAAGACGGTCACGCGTGGCACGTGGGGCTCAGCCTGCTGGGACCTCTTCCCGCGCTACAGCCCCGCGCAGCAGCGCGCGCTCGGCATCACGGACGATGGTCCCGGCACCGCCGACGCGAGGCGCCGAGCGGCACTCGCGAAGCTGGCGCGGCGGCGGAAGAACTCCGCCGGGCTCGTCGCGTACCAGGGCGGCGAGCCGATCGGCTGGATCTCGCTCGGGCCGCGTCTCGACTTCTCGCGAATCGACAACTCGCGCGCGACGCCGCCCGTCGACGACGTTGCGGCGTGGGTCATCCCGTGCATCACCGTGCGGCGGGGCCACCGCGGGGAGGGTGTCGCGGTCGCGATGATCCGCGCGGCGGTCGAGTACGCCGGAAAGCGCGGCGCGCCCGCCGTCGAGGCCTACCCGCGAGCCGATGGCAAGCGCGTGCACGACGACATAGCGTTCTTCGGGACCGAAGCCATGTTCGGTAAGGCCGGATTCCGCAAGATCCGCGGCGCGCTGCCTCGTCTCCCCAAAGGCTGGACGCCACGCGTCACTATGCGTGCGACATGCGGATCATCGCCGAGGACCTCGTCGGTCTCGCCGAGGCGCTCGAAGCCGGCGCGCTGACCAGCGGCGCGCTCGTCGAGCGCGCGCTGCGCCGCTACGCCGAGACCGAGCCGCAGATCCACGCTTTCGCCTGGCTCGACGCGACACGCGCGCAGCACTTCGCCGCGGCGTCGGACGAGCGCCGGCGCTCGCGCGGTGGCGTGGGTCCGCTCGAAGGCATCCCGATCGGCGTGAAGGACATCTTCGACACGGCCGGCATCCCGACCGAGAACGGCAGCGCGCTGTTCGCAGGCCGCGTTCCCGAAAGCAGCTGCCCGGCGGTCCGCGCGGCCGAAGCGGCTGGCGCGATCATGCTTGGGAAGACCGTCACCGCCGAGCTCGCGTTCATGACGCCCGGGCACACGCTCAATCCGTGGGATCCGTCGCGCACGCCGGGCGGCTCGTCCATGGGATCCGCGGCGGCGGTCGCCGCGGGTGTCGTTCCGGCGGCGATCGGCTCGCAGACGAATGGTTCGGTGATCCGCCCCGCCGCGTTCTGCGGTGTCGTCGGCTTCAAGCCCACCGTCGGCCGCATCCCCACGGAAGGCGTGTTCGAGTTCTCGCGCACGCTCGATCACGTCGGCGTCTTCGCGCGGAGCGTGCGGAGTGCGGGCCTGTTCGCCGCGATCCTCGCCGGCGAGACGGAACGCGCGCCGCACGCCGACCACCAGCAGACGCCGCGCTTCGCGGCGCTGCGAACGAGCGAGTGGGAGCACGCATCGGACGACATGCGCGAGCGGTTCCAGGCCGACGTCGATGCGCTGGCCCTGATCGGCGGACCCGTGGAATGGCCGACGCCACCCGCCGGCCTGGACGACGCACCGCGCATCCTGCGCACCGTGATGCTGTACGAGGCGGGTCAAGCGGTGCTCCCGAAGGTCGCCCGGCGGCCTGAGACCGTGAGCGCGTACGCGCGCGCTCAGCTCGCCGAGGGCGCGCGCATCGACTACCGCGCGTACGCGGAGGCGCTCGCGGCGCGTGATCGGCTCGTCGCCACATTCCTCGACTGGGCGTCGGGCTACGACGCGATCCTCACGCCGCCCGCGATCGGCGAAGCGCCGACGCCCGAAACGACCGGCGATCCGCGCTTCTGCTCGCGCTGGTCGCTCGTCGGCGCGCCCGCGGTCACGATCCCGACCGGTCTTGGTCCGCATCGGCTGCCGCTCGGACTTCAGCTTGTCGGCGCTCCCGGCGACGACGAGCGGCTGCTCGCCGCGGCGGCATGGGCTGAGGCGATGCTGCCGTCGATCGGCGCGCCGCCGCTGTAACTTAGTCGCGCGTTCAACGCCAGGACGGAGGAACAAGATGTCGCAGACGAACGCGATCATCCTTCGTATCAAGGCCGACCGGGCGAAAGATTT
>JANNUM010000006.1:0-18989 GCA_031395235.1 Chloroflexota bacterium | reverse complement strand
TGTAGTCGAAGAACTGGCGCGTTGTGACGATCTCGATGACCGGCAGCGGCACCAGGTCATCGTTGCCGATGACCGCAACGGTGAGCTCCATACCTCCAAGCAGCTCCTCGACTAGGGCACGCTCGTCGTACCTCAGGGCGTCGACGATCGCCGGCACGAGCTGTTCGGCGGAGGTGACGATCGCCGCGCCGACGCTGGAGCCGCCCGCGACGGGCTTCACGAACACCGGGAGGCCGACGGACCGCGCCTGGGTGAGGTCTTCGCCCGAGGCCGAGGTGACCACGACGCCACGCGGGACATCCAGGCCTTCCGACGCGAGGACCTTCTTGGCCATGACCTTGTCCATCGCGAGCGCCGACGCGAGGACGCCAGAGCCGGTGTACGGGATCCCGATCGTGTCGAGGAGGCCCTGGATCCGACCGTCCTCGCCCCACGGTCCGTGGAGCGCGAGGATCACGACGTCGACCGGACCGGCGCTATTCGACATCGCGGTCGAAGCGGGAACGATCGCCTTCTCAGCGCTCGCGATGTGCTCCTCCAGTCCCCTGGGGAGCGCTCGAGGCTGGTGGATCAGACCGCCGGTCTCGAGCAGAGCACGACCCTGCTCGCGTAGCGCCTCGCTGATCGAGGGGTTGCGAGCCATAAGAGCGAGCGGATCGAGCAGCACAGTCTCGAAACGATCAGCGGGAAGACTGCTGGCGATCTGAGCGCCCGTGGCAAGCGAGATATCGCGCTCAGCGGAAGCACCGCCGGTAAGGATGCCGACACGAATCCGCTTCGCGCTCATCGAATGGTGTCCGCGCCCCGCGCCGCGGGTCCTGCCGCGGCTCGCACTTCTCGCTCGCGAGTTGGCCTCCCCGCCGCAGATATCTCGTGGCACCGCCGCCCTGCCAGCGGGGTCCCCTCCACTCTCGCTCGCGAGAGTGTGTCTCGCCGCGTCACCCGCGGCGCGCGCTCAATCACCACTCGCCGACCATCTCAACTTCGGGAATCAGTTCGACCCCGAACTTCGCTCTCACTTCGCGCTGGCATCGCTCCATGAGGGCTCGCACGTCGTTCGCTGACGCGTCGCCCACGTTGACGATGAAGTTCGCGTGCTTCGTGCTCACCATCGCTCCACCCTCGGTCGCACCCTTGAGGCCGGCAGCCTCGATCAGGCGACCGGCGTGATCGCCCTGCGGATTGCGGAAGATCGAGCCGGTGTTCGGCTGCGCGAGGGGCTGCTTCGCGATCCGCTCGTTCGCGATCTCCTTGATGCGCTTCACGGCGCTCGCGCGATCGCCGGGCGTCCCGTGGAAGCGGGCGCTGACGACGACTATCGGCGTTTTCTGCAAGCTCGAGGTGCGGTACGCGAATCCCAGCTCGGAGCTCTGCACCGTCCAGCTGTCGCCGTTCAGATCCATGAGCGTGGCACCCACCAGCACGTCCTTGGTCTCGCTGCCGAACGCTCCCGCATTGCCGTGCACCGCGCCGCCCACGGTGCCGGGGACGGTGGCCATCCACTCGAGGCCCGCGACGCCGTTGCGCGCGGCGACGGCGGCCACCGAAGCGAGCGGCGTGCCCGATGACGCGGTGATGGTCAGGCCGTCGACCGACGTCTCGCTCCAGTCGTTCTGCAGCACGACGCCGCGCACGCCGCGGTCCGAGACGAGCATGTTGGTGCCGCCGCCAAGCACGAGCACCGGCAGCTCGTGCTCGCGCGCGACGGCGATCGCGCCGACCAGGTCGCGCTCGGTGATGACACGCACGAAGTAGTCGGCCGGTCCGCCGATGTGGAGCGAGGTGTGCTTGCTCATCGGCTCGTCGCGGACGCCGAAGGGAAGCACCTTCACACCGGTGTCCGCAGCAGCTCGAGCAGGCGTTCACCAACGGGGCGCACGTCACCTGCCCCCATCACCAGCACGACGTCGCCCGGGCCGACGAGATCCGCGGCGATGCGCGCAGCCTCGTCGCCGTCGCGGGCGTAGCGTCCGCCGACGGCCTCCGCGAGCGCCATCGCACGCGAGCTCGTCTCGGGTCGCTCGCGAGCGGATGAGAACGTCTCGACGATCACGACCGCGCGCGCGCGGCGCAACACGGTGACGAACTCGTCAAAGAACTTCGCGAGGCGGCTCGGCGTGTGGGGTTGGAACACCACGACCGCGTTCTCAAATGCGTTCAGGCCCGCCGCGATCTCGGCAGGCATGTGCGCGTAGTCGTCGACGACACGCACCCCCGCGGCGCTGCCGAGCGGTTCGAGCCGCCGCTCGACCCCCGCGAACTCCGACACGCCTCGCGCAGCGTCGGTCTTCGTAACGCCGAACGTGTACGCGGCGAGGACGGCGCCGGCCGCGTTGAGCGCGTTGTGTAGACCCGGGATCTGCAAGCCAACAGGCGTGTCGCCGAGCGCGTAGACGCCGGGCGCGTGGACGCTGTCGGCGGTCCGCGAGACACGCAGGTCGGCACGATCGTCGGTGCCGTAGGTCAGGACGTCGCGCTTCAGCTCGATCTTTGTGTAATCCGCGAGCTCGCGCGCACCCTCGTCGTCCAGGCAGGTCACGAGGCTGCCGCGCGGCGCGAGGCCACGGACGAAAACGCGGAAGGCGTCGCGGTACGACTCACGCGTGGGGAACATGTCGACGTGATCGTGATCGACCGTCGTCACGACGGCGATGAGCGGCTGAAGCGCGTGAAAGGTGTTGTCGTACTCGTCGGCCTCGATCACCAGCACGTCGCTGCTACCAGCGTGTGCGTTGGCGCCAAGGCCGCGCAGGACGGCGCCGCAGATCAGCGAGGCATCGACGTTTCCCGCGCGCAGCGCCGACCAGACGAGCGCGGTCGTCGTCGATTTGCCGTGCGTGCCCGCCACCGCGATGACTCGCTTACCTTCGGCGAGAAAGCGCCACGCGTCCTCCCGCTTCCAGACGGGGACGGCGCGCCGCAGCGCCTCGGCAACCTCGACGTTGTCCTCCTTGTACGCGCTCGAGCGCAGGAGGATGTCGGTCCCCGGGACGTGCTCCGCCGCGAAACGCTCGTGCACGGCCGCGCCCTGCCGGGCGAGCGCCTCGCCCAGCGGCCAGCGGCCGTTGTCCGAGCCGGTCACGTCGTGCCCGCGCGCGAGCAGCAGCCTTGCGATGGCCGACATCCCAACGCCGCCGATGCCGACGATGTGGATCCTCATCCGCAGCCACCGAGCGCGAGAAGATCACGTGCGATCTCCTGCGCGGCCTGCGGGCGGCCCGCGGCGCGGGCGGCGTTCGCCATGCGGCGCAGCCTGTCCGGATTCTGCAGCAGCCCGGTCACCTGGGCGGTGAAGCGATCGCCGTCGAGCTCGCCCTCACGCATGCTCAGGGCGGCGCCCGTCTCGACCATCGCGCGCGCGTTCGCCTCCTGGTGCCCCTCCATCGCCGCGCCGAACGGGATCACCAGCAGCGGCACGCCGAACGCGAGCGGCTCGGCGATCGAGGACGCGCCGGCCCGGCCGATCGCGAGATCCGCAGCGGCGAGCGCGCCACCCATCTCGTCGCCCAGGAACGGCCGAACGATGTAGTGGCCACGCACCTCCTCGGGTAGATTCGCGCGGCGCATTTCTGCGCGAGCGCCGTGCTTCTCCCCGGTGATGTGCAGGACATAGGCGCTGCGGAGGATGCGACCGAGCGCGGACCAGAGCGCGTCGTTCACGCGCTCGGAGCCCTGGCTCCCGCCGCTCACCACGACGAGCATCGCGTCCGCGGGGACGGCGAACGCCTCGCGGCCTCGCTCGCGGGTCCACTTCAGCAGCGAGGCGCGGATCGGGGTCCCCGCAAGGACCGTGCGACCGCGGGGCAACGCACGACGCGCCTGCTCGTAGCTCACGCCGATACGCGAGCTGAACGACGCGAGAAGACGTGTCGCGCGGCCCGGAAGTGCGTTCCCGTCCCAGAGATATACCGGGACGCGTATGAGACGAGCCGCGAGCGTGACCGGGATCGCGACGATGCCGCCGGTCGTGCAACAGACGTCGGGACGGAATCGCACCAGCTGGGCGAGCGCGTCGACGAATGCGAGCGGCACGCTGACAAGCGTGCGAAGCAGCGCGAGACGCGACTCGGGATCCCGGAGCGATGGCATCGGCGTCGCGTGGAACGCGATGCCGGCGGCCGGCACGAGCTCAGCCTCTTTCCCGCGACGCCCACCGAGGAAGAGGAATCCCACCTCTGGATCGATCTCGCGTAACGCCTCCGCGATCGCGAGCAGCGGGCTGACGTGCCCTCCCGTCCCGCCTCCGACGAGGAGCACGCGGCACGGTCGCTGGCGCCGGCGCGGCCTGTCGTCCAACGTTAAGGAGGATACCGACCGCGATGAGCCCGACGCAGAGCGACGACCCCCCGTACGAGATGAACGGCAGCGTGATGCCGGTCATCGGGATGAGGCTCGCGACGACGGCCATGTTCACCCACGCCTGGAACACCAGCCAGGTCGTGACGCCGGTCGCGATGAGCCCGCCCGGCGCGTCGGGCGCCCGCAGCGCAATGCATACGCCGCGGTACGCGAGGACCAGGAAAAGCATGATCACGGAGAGCGTGCCGATCAGTCCAAGCTCGTCGCCCAGGATCGCGAAGATCGAGTCGGTGTACGGGAACGGCAGGAAGCCGAACTTCTCGCGGCCCGCACCGAGTCCCTCGCCCGACAGGCCGCCAAGCGCGAGCCCGTAGAGAGCCTGGATGGCCTGATAGCCCGCGCCGCGCGGGTCCTTCCACGGATCGATGAACGTCATGAGCCGCTCGACCCGCTCCGGGTGCGCCAGGGCTCCCGCGAGGGCGAGCACACCGGAAAGCGCCGCGAGGGCGGCGAACATCCAAAGGCGCGCTCCGGCGGCGAAGTACATCGCGAGCGCGACCGCTCCGATCACGATCGCGGTGCCAAGGTCCGGCTCGGCGAAGACGAGGCCGACGATGAGCCCGGTGATGACGACGAAGCCGACCGCCGTGCCGCCATGCGCGATCCGACCCCGCCGCGCGCCGAGCCAGAAGGCGAGATAGAGGATCAGCGCGAGCTTGGCGAACTCGGCCGGCTGGAGTCCCACCGGTCCCGCGCGCAGCCAACGCGAGGCACCGTTCACGCTCGTCCCGACACCCGGAACGAGGACGGCGGCGAGCAGCACGATCGCGACGACCAGCAGCGGCAGCGCAAGCACCCGGTAGCGGTGGTAGTCGATACGTGTCGCGGCGAGCATGCCGACCAGACCGAGCGCGGCCCACAGCGACTGCCACCCCAGGAAGTAGCGGGGATCGTCGAGCGCGTCGAGCGCCTTGATCCCGCTCGCGCTGTAGACCATCGCGATCCCCAGCAGCGTGAGCGCCAGGACCACCACGACGAGGACGAGGTCATACGAGGTCGTTTTCGGCATGCGCGCCAGCAGCCTCACGAGCGCACCGGCTCGGTGAACGATCGCACCGACGTGGTGAAGCGGTCTCCGCGCTCGTCGGCCGACGAGAACATGTCGAACGACGCGCAGGCGGGCGAGAGCAGCACGACGTCGCCGGGCTGAGCGAGCCTCCGCGCGGCAGCGACGGCGTCCTCGAGGGTGCGCGCCCGCTCGATCGCGAGGCCGGCGCGGGCTGCGCCCGCGGCATCGAGCGCACCCGCGATCTCGTCCGCAGCCTTCCCGATCAGCACCGCCGCGCGCGCACGCTTCACCAGCACGCGCGCGAGGGCGCCGAAGTCCGCGCCCTTGCCCACGCCGCCGAGGATCACGACCGCCCGGCGATCGAACGCGTCGAGCGCCTTGATGGTCGCATCGGGTGTGGTCGACGCGGAGTCGTTCACCCACAGCACGCCGTCCTTCTCGGCGACCGTCTCGAGGCGTCGCGACACGCCCTCGAACGTCCGCAGCTCTTCTCCGATGACGTCGGGCGCGATGTCGAACACACCGCCGACGATCGCCGCAGCCAGCGCGTTCGCGACGTTGTGACGGCCGGGCACGCGGAGCTCGCTCGCGGCGCAGATCGGCGTGCGCCGGTCACCGTCGGTCAGGACGAGGCGTCCTTCGGCGTCGAGGAGGCCGCCGTGGCGCGGCTGCAGGGTCAGGGAAAAGCCGCGGACCAGTGAGGTCGCACCGGTATGCATCGCCAACGTCGCGGGATCGTCGAGGTTGAGCACGGCGACGTCGTGGGCGCCCTGCCAGGCGACGATGTTGCGTTTGGCCGCGATGTAGTTCTCGCGCGTGCCGTGGTGGTCGAGATGATCCTCGCCGATGTTCGTGACGACCGCAACGTGAGGACTCCGCGCGAGTGTCTCGAGCTGGAACGACGACAGCTCGAGCACCACGATGTCATCGCGGGTCAGCGTGTCGAGCTCCTGGATGATCGCCCGCCCGATGTTGCCGCCGACGATCACGCGGCGCGGGCCGCGGGACAGGATGCGGCCGATCATCGTGGTCGTCGTGGTCTTTCCCTTCGTGCCCGTGATGCCGACGATCGTGGCTGGGCAGAGGCGGAAGAACAGACCCATCTCGGTGAGCACCGGTATGTGGCGCCCGAGCGCCCGCAGGATCGTCGCCGAGCGCGGACGTACGCCATTGATCACGAATACGTAGTTCGGGTCGGCGAGCGCCGCGTCGTCGCTCGACGGTCCGAGCACGAGCTCGACCGGCGTGTCGCCGAGCCGGGCGATCCCTTCGCCGAGCCGTTCGCGTGGGAGCGCGTCGGTGATCGTGACACTGGCGCCGCACGACACGAGGAAACGCGCGAGCCCGGACGCCGTGCGACCCTTCCCGAGTCCGACGATCGTCACACGCTGTCCACGGAAATCTTCGCGGCTCACCTCCGCGTCGAACAGCAGAGTCATGGCCGGGGGCTGGCGGGGGCAGAGGCCCCGCCTGGTCGCCCGATGAATCCGAGCTGCGTGCCGTACATCCCGTCCGGATCGCGGCCACGATACGACCACAGATCGGCGCCGCCTGACAGCGTGCATACGCCGGACATCTCGATGCGCGTGACCCCGACCGATCGCAGCTGTGCGGTATTCGCGGCCCAGAGATCCATCACGATGCGGTCGTTCACCTTGCGGAGGCAGCTTTCGCCGATCCGCTCGTTGACGAGCGTCGCGCGCTCCAAGTCGACGACGTAGCAGCACGGTCCGATCGCCGGCCCGAGCGAAGCGACGAGGCGCTCGCGCACGGCGCCGCCGGCGACCATCGCTTCCACGAGCGCCTCGGCGACACGCACCGTGGTGCCCTGCCAGCCCGCGTGCGCGGCACCGATCGGCCCTTCCGGATCGGCGACGAGCACGGGCACGCAGTCGGCGGCCGCGACGCCCAGTAAGACGCCGCTCAGGTCGGTCCACAGGGCGTCCGCCGTCGGCCACGGTTCAGGCGTAGGGGCCCCTTTCAGGCGCACGACCTCTTTCCCGTGCACCTGTTTTACGCGGGCGACGCCCACGAAGCCCAGCGTCCGCGCGAGGGCCTCGCGGTTGCGCGCCTGTTCCTCGAGCGGATGGCGCGACCCGGCCATGCTCCCCTGCGCCCGTGTCGTGAAACCCGCAACGAGACCGAGCGATCCGAGCAGCGGCGACCACAGCATCCCGTCACGCTCCAGCCAGGTGCCACGCCAGGTCTGCTTCGGTGCGCGCGCCGCGCGACGAGCCACGCGGCTCACTTGGGCGTCGCGTACGCAAGGATCGCCGCGACGATCCCCGCGAGCGCACCGATGAGCCAGAACCGGATGGTGACCTTCTCCTCCGCCCAGCCGATGAGCTCGAAATGGTTGTGGAGCGGCGACATCCGGAAGATGCGCTTGGCTCGGAGCTTGAAGCTGCCGACCTGGATCACCACCGAGACGGTCTCGGCGACGAAGATCACGCCGAGCACCGGTAGCAGGAGCGCGAACCCGGTCGTCAGCGCGATCGTTGCAAGCGTCGCGCCGAGCGCGAGCGCGCCCGTGTCGCCCATGATCACTTCCGCCGGGTGCACGTTGAACCAGAGGAAGGCCATGATCGCGCCGACCATCGCGGCGCAGAGAACGACCAGCCACGGGAACCCGCGGGCTGCGGCGATGAAGGCGACGGAGAGGAACGCGAACACAGCGGTCCCGCCCGCGAGGCCGTCCATCCCGTCGGTGAGATTCACGCCGTTCGACATCGCGACGATGGTGAAGAGCGCGAGGGCCACGAACAGCCCGCCGCCGATCTCGAGCTCGCCGACGAGCGGGACGTAGATGCCAGTGACGCCGAAGTGCCGCTGGATGTAGATCGCGGCGACGAGACCGACGATCACCTGCCACACGAGCTTGTGTCGCCCGCGGATCCCGAAGCCGTACCGGACATTCACGAGGTCGTCGATCGCGCCGAGTACGCCGACGAAGATGAGCGTGCCGATCGGCACGATCGTCTGCGGGATGAAGAGGTCCCGCTGATCGGTCGGCAGCAGCAGGAGCACGAAGAGCCACAGCACGAACGTGACGCCGATGAACAGCGCACCACCCATCGTTGGGATGCCCTGCTTCACGTAATGGGTCTGTGGACCCTCGGGGCGGATGTTCTGGCCGATCCGGAAACGCCGTAGGAAGCGGATGTACGGCGCGCCGAGCACGAGGCCGAGCAGGAACGCCATAAGAAGCACGCCGAGGGCGAGGATCTCCACCTAGACCGCGACCGGGCGCACGAGCGTGTCCGCGAGCCGGTCGAGCGCGAGCGAGTGCGAGCCCTTCACGAGGATCGTGTCGCCCGGCTGCTGCATCCGCCGCAGCACGACGAGCGCTTCGCCCGGCTCGCTCGCCCAGTACGTCTCCGCCAGCCCGGCGGCGCGCGCGGCATCGACTGCAGTTCGCGCGAGCTCACCGATGCCGATCAGGACGTCGGTGCTGCGCGCGGCGTCCCGCCCGAGCGCTTCGTGCGCGTCCGCCGAGAGCGACCCGAGCTCGAGCATGTCGCCAAGCACCGCGATACGCCGACCCTTCACGTCGCGTAGCACGGCGAGCGCGGCCGCCGCGGCGGCGGGACTCGCGTTGTAACTGTCGTCGATGACCGTGACGCCGGTGCCGCGGCGTACCTCCATACGGTGCGCGGGCTGCTCGAGCGTCCCCAGCGCCACGGCGGCCTCCGCGAGCGGAACGCCGAGCGCGTGCGCCGCCCCGAGCGCCGCGAGCGCGGCGGGAACGAGCTGCCGGCCGGGGATCGGGAGCGCGACCGGGACGCGCTCATCCTCATACACCGCGGTGAAGCGCAGCCCGGCCAGACCTTTCGCCTGGACATCGATCGCGCGGAGCTGGGCGTCCTCGCTCTCGCCGAAGAGGACCACGCGGGCTCGGGTGCGAGGCGCGAGCGCGCGGACACGCGGGCTGTCGGCGTTGAGGAGCGCGACGCCGTCGTCCGGCAATGACTCGATGAGCTCGGCCTTGCCCGCGGCGATCGCGTCGACGTTCGGTGTGCGCGCGAAGTGGACGGGGATGGCGGGGATCTCGGTGATGACCCCGATGCGCGGACGCACGAGCTGGCAGAGATCCGCGATCTCGCCCGGCACGTAGAAGCCGAGCTCGATCACGGCGACCTCATGCGTGGGCTCGAGACGCAGGAACGTGAGAGGCACGCCGATCTCGTTGTTGAACGACGCGGCGGTGCGCAGCACGCGAAAACGCGCCCCGAGCGCCGCGGCGGTGGCTTCCTTCGTGGTCGTCTTCCCGACGTTCCCGGTGATGCCCACAGCGGGGATCGGATACGCATCACGGAGCGCCTCCGCGAGACGCCGCAGAGCGTGGAGCGGCTGCGAGACCTCGATGAGCAGCGCGTCGTCGGGCGCCCCGACCGCGCGTTCGACCACAGCGGCGCGGGCACCACGCCCGAACGCGTCGGCGACGAACTCGTGCCCGTCACGTTGATCGCGCAGCGCGAAGAAGACCTCACCCGGCTGCACGATCCGCGAATCGAAGGCGCCGCCGACGAATTTCTCGTCCATGCGGGCTGTACCTTGGATGACGCGGCCACCCGTCGCGGCGAGCAATTGTTCGAGCGTGAACACCACCGAATGGTACCGACCGGTCAGGGCCGGTCCGGCTGCACGCGCGCGTTCCGCAGGACGTCGAGAGCCAGCTCATGGAACGCGCTCATCGCGGTGACGGTCCCGAGCAGCTTCGTCTGCGGCCGCTCGATCACGATGACCGCGACGAAGCGTGGATCGCTCGCCGGCGCGAATCCCGCGAACGACGAGATGTACGCATCGTCAACATACCGACCATCCTCGCTCGGGATCTGGGCGGTGCCCGTCTTCCCGGCGACGCTGTAGCCAGCCAGGCTCGCGCCACGGGCGATGCCCCGATCGACGGTCGACACGAGCATCGTGCGCAGCGTGTCGGCGGTATCGGCCGAGATCGGACTGCGGACGGCGACGGGCGCGGTGCGGTGCTCCCCATTCGCATCGCGCGTCGCCGCCACCACATACGGTCGGTACAGCGTGCCGCCGTTCGCGATCGCCGCGTACGCCATCGCGAGCTGCAGCGGCGTCACCGCGATACCCTGACCGTACGCGACCGTGCCGACGTCCACCGGATACCACTGCGCCAGCGGGCGCACGGCGCCCGCGGCCTCGGCCGCGAGATCGATGCCCGTTGCAGTCCCAAATCCGAATGCGCGCAGGTACTGATACAGCGGATCCTGCCCAAGCTTGGATGCGACGAAGACCGCCCCCGCGTTCGCGGACCGTTCGAGGATCTGCGTCACGGTCGTCGTCCCGTACACCTTTCCCTGCGCGTTGCAGAGGCGGCGACCGCCGATCACCGTGCAGCCCTTGTCGTCATACGTGGTGGTCGGCGTGACGACGTGCTTGTCGATGCCGGCTGCGATCGTGACCGCCTTCATCGTCGAGCCCGGCTCGAAGGTCCACGAGACGGCGCGGTTGCGGAGCGCCTCGGGGTCGGCGACGGCAACGCGTGCGGGATCGAACGTCGGCCACGACGCGAGGGCGATGATCGCGCCGTCGCGGGGATCCAGCACGATGATCGATCCGCTCGGAGCCTTCTCGCGCTCTATCGCGCGACGGAGCACGCGCTCGGCCGCCGTCTGGACCTCTACATCGATCGTGAGCACGAGGTCCGCGCCGTTCTTCGGCGGGACCGCGGTCCGCAATCCGACTGCGAGCTCGCGGTCCTTCGGATCTCGTTCCACGATGAGTCGTCCGGGAACGCCGCGCAGGACGGCGTCGTAGGCCCCCTCGATACCGTACTGGCCGAGGCCGTCGTCGTTCACGAACCCGAGCACCTGCGCCGCGAGCGCGTCGTTCGGGTACAGCCGCTTCGGCTCCGGCTCGAAGCCAAGGCCGGGGATCGCAAGTGCCTCGACCGCGCGCGCCACCGGCTCGGGCAGGCGCCGCTTCAGATAGAGCCATTCCGCGCCGGAGTCGAGCGCCGCGCGTATCGTCGCCGCCGGCGTGGCGAGGATCGGCGCGAGCTTCGCGGCCGCCTGGGCGTGATCGGGTATCCGCTTCGGGATCGCGTAGAGCGAAAGCAGGTCGACCGTCGTCGCGAGGACCCGGCCGTTCCGGTCCCGGATCACACCCCGCTGCGCCTCGACGACGAGCTCGCTGCGAAGCTGATCGGTCGCGCCCTCGAGCAGCGCGGCGCGTCCGATCGTCTGCCAGTAGCCGACCCGCAGCGACAGCAGCAGCGTCGCTATGGCGAAGAGCGCGAAGAGGACGCGCACACGCGTCGGCGAGATCCCTTCCGTCACTCTTCCTCCGTGATGAGGCGCTCGCTCCCCAGCAGCGCCTCCCGCGACGTCAGCGCTTGGCGGCGATCGGCTCCGCTTGGACTACGGCGATGCTTGCGGCGCGCACCAGCCCGAGGCGCCTTGCTTCGGCCTCGATGCGCGCGGGGGAATCCAGTCGTGAGCTCTCCACTTCGAGGAGGGCGTTCTGACGGCGCAGCTCGTCGCGCACGCGCTCGAGGCGCTGCGTCTCGTAGCCGCTCGTCGCGACCGTGGTCGCGTGGGAGAGGTAGAGGACGACGAGGAGGAACACCGCGCAGATCGCCGCCGACACGACGACGAACGTGCGAACTTCCCAGGTGGTGCCCGCACCACTCCGGCCGCGCGGGACCGCGTGCCCGTGGCGCGGTCGCGTCGGAGAGGGGCGGCGCACCGGCGCCGCCCTGACGGCCTGCGCCGCCGTCAGGAGATCTTCTCCGCGATCCGAAGGACTGCGCTGCGGGCGCGCGGGTTGCGTGCGACCTCAGCCGAGTCCGCACGAAGCGGACGCCGAGTAAAGACACGCAAGCCCGCGCGATGCCCGCAGACGCAGGTGGGGAGGTGGGGAGGACAGATGCAGTCGCGCGATTCCCGGACGAAGAACTGCTTCGTGATCCGGTCCTCGAGCGAGTGAAAGGAGATGACCGCGAGACGCCCGCCGGGGCGCAGTGCGCGCAGGGCAGCCTCGAGGCCCTGCTGAAGATTCTCGAGCTCGCCATTGACGGCGATGCGCAGCGCCTGGAATACACGGGTCGCGGGATCGATGCCACGCCGGCGCTGCGTCTTCACGCCCGCGACGAAGCGGCCGAGATCGTCGGCCGACAGGAACGGCTCAGACGTGCGGCGGCGAGCGATCGCGGCAGCGACGCGACCCGCCTCGGTCTCCCCGCCGAGCTCGCCGAAGGTGCGGCGCAGCTCGCGCTCGTCCCAGCTGTTCACGATGTCTGCCGCCGTAACGCTGAGGTCTGGGTCGGCGCGCATGTCCAGCGGGCCTTCTGCGCGAAAGCTGAAGCCTCGCCGCTCGTCCGCGAGCTGGAGCGAGGAGAGACCGAGGTCAAGGACGACGCCGTCGAGCGGCGTGAGGCCGTGGCTCGTGGCCACGACGTCGAGAAGCGCGAAGTTGGATCGAACGAGGACCGCGCGCTGACCGAAGCGTGCGAGAACACGGCTGGCTTCGGCGAGTGCCGCGGGGTCAACGTCGAGACCGATGAGACGCCCACTCGGCCCGGTGCGCTCCAGGATGGCCTCTGCGTGGCCACCCGCGCCGACCGTGCCGTCGAGAAAGCGGCCACCTTCGCGGGGATCAAGCTGGGCGAGTACTTCGGCCAGGAGAACCGGGTCGTGTACACGCGCACCTGGGGATGCCGCGACTCCTGAGACCATGTCACGGCTATATCCCGAGGTCCGCGAGATCGTCAGCGATCTCGCTTTGGACGCGCGCGAGGTTGCTCCGCCAGCGTCCCGGCTCCCAGATCTCGAGGTGGTCGGAGTTGCCGATGACGATGGCGTCGTTCTTGAGGCCCGCGTAGTCGCGGAGGTGCCCCGGGATGGTGAGACGCCCTTGCGCGTCCGGATCCGCTTCATGTGCTCCGGCCAGGATGAAGTGGCGGAAGCGCGTTGCCTTCGGATCGGTGCGCGGGCGCCTGGTGATGTCGGTGTTGAGGGCGACCCATTCCGACTCGGGGAAGACCGCGAGGCATTCCCCACCGCTTACCCAACGCGTCACGACCGCTCCTTCTTTGAAGCGGCCGCGGAACTTCGCCGGGATGGCGAGCCGGCCCTTGTCGTCGAGGGAATGGGCGAACTCGCCCGCGAAGAAACCTTCCAATTACCCTTCTCGTCCTGGGGGAGGATGCCCCACCCTTCCCCACTACTCACCACGCGATGGGCATTCTCCACCACTTCCCCACTCTGTCAATAGCCGAATCTCATCCGCGACGCCCCTGAGACCACGCAAGCACGCAGCGAGTGATGAAGGCGCCACTCGGGGAAGCAGATCGATCGGAGATGCGCGCCGCGATCGAATGCACGCAGCGCAGTCCGCGCAGCGAGAACGCTCTGCGGAAGTACGAAGACAGCGGAGTGCGCCGCGGTATGACGTTCCGGGAGCAGAGCGTGAGCCGAGCGGGCGAGTTTCGAGAGAGCGATGCGCCCGCTGGCTCCACCCCGAGCCGCGGCAGGACCGCGGGAGTATCTAGGCGGGTCGCACCCGCTCGACGACATCTTCGAGCGCCTCGCGTGCGCGTTCGAGCGGGCCCGGCGGTCGCACTCCGTCATGCGTCCCGAACCACTCGAGCACCGAGGCGCCCCAGGTGAAGCCGCCACCGAAGGCCACCAGGAGCACCTTGTCCCCACGTCGCAGCCGTCCGGTCGCTTCGGCCTCGCAGATCGCGATCGGGATCGAGGCCGCAGAAGTGTTGCCGTAGCGCTGGATGTTCACGAACACGCGGTCCATCGGGAAGTGGAGGCGTTTGGCGACCGCCTCGATGATCCGGAGGTTGGCCTGGTGCGGGATCATCAGCGCGATGTCATCGAGGCCGAGCCCGGCCTCGGCCAGCGCCTCTTCCGCCGCGTCGG
Organism: Chloroflexota bacterium; assembly: GCA_031395235.1. Classification (GTDB taxonomy): domain Bacteria; phylum Chloroflexota; class Limnocylindria; order P2-11E; family P2-11E; genus CF-39. The sequence continues at coordinate 4,721 of JANNUM010000006.1, read as the reverse complement.
CCATCGATTTCACCGCGAGCTTGAAGACGTCACCGCCCTGCATCGTGATCAGGTGCTGGCCGCGGTCGAGCGTCTCCTGCGTTGCCCGGATGCGCGCGCCGCCGGCGGGGATCATGAGCTTCTCGACGTGTGACCCGTCGCTGTGAAGGATCACGGACTCGATCCCGACCGACGCGTTCGTCGCTTCGAGGACGACCGCGCCCGCGCCGTCGCCGAACAGCACGCAGGTCGTGCGGTCCTTCCAGTTCAGGAAACGTGACAGCGTCTCCGCTCCGATGACGACGGCGTTCTGGATCGCGCCCGAGACGATCATGCCGCGCGCCACGGCCAGCGCCGAGACGAAGCTCGTGCACGCCGCCTCGATGTCGAAGGCGCCGGCCTTCGTCGCGCCGAGGTCGTTCTGGACGATGCAGGCGGTGGCCGGGAATACGTAATCCGGAGAGCACGTGCCGACCATGATCATCTGCACGTCCTGCGGCCGGAGCCGCGCGCGGTCGAGCGCGATGCGCGCGGCGCGCGTGGACATCGACGAGGTGGTCTCGCCCTCCGAAGCGATCCGGCGCTCGCGGATGCCGGTGCGCGACGCGATCCATTCGTCCGAGGTGTCAACGATCCGCTCGAGCTCCGCGTTGGTCATCACCCGCGAGGGCACGTAGAAGCCCCATCCGGTGATGACCGCGTTCTTCGCCACTTTCTAGGTCTCGGTCGAGCCGACGGCCTTTCCTTTGCCGGCGAATAGCGCGCGCACGTCGCCCTCGAACTGCTCGAGGAACTCGTGTGCATCGATGACCTCGTCGAGCGAGACGGGAGGCCGCTTGACACGCGCGCGCGGCTCGCTCATCGGCGCGAGGGAGGCGCGTTCGCGGTCGACGTAGACGAGGAGCTTGAACACGGTCTCGCATCGCGAGCACATGACGCGGACGATCCACGCCGCTTCGAGCCTGCCGAGAAGGCGGATGTCTGACCGCGCGTGGTTGGCCCCGCACACGCTGCAGTCGTATTCCTTCGCCTGCTCGCGGAGGCGACGGAGGATGTTCATCTCCGATCGAGCATAGCCGAGCGAACCGGCTCCAGGCCGAGGCGCCAGGCCAGGAACGAATACTGGTCGGCCAGATCGTCCACCTGCATGTCGAGCGGCTTGCCGATCCCATGTCCGGCGTCGCGGTCGACGCGCAGCAGCACCGTCGCGTCGGGGTCCTCGGCGGACTGCGCCTGCAGCAGCGCGGCCATCTTGCGCGCGTGCATGGGATCGACGCGGCTGTCGCCTTCCGCGGTCGTGAACAAGACCGCTGGATAGCGGATGCCACCCTGAACGTGGTGGTACGGCGAGTACGCGCGCAGCCATCGATACTGTTCGGGGTCTTCCGCGCTGCCGTACTCGGCGATCCAGAACCGTGCGATCAGGAAGTTCTGATAACGAAGCATGTCGAGCAACGGCACAGCGCAGTACACGGCGCCGAAAAGCTCCGGCCGCTGGGTGAGCGCGACTCCCGTCAGAAGTCCGCCGTTCGATCCTCCGGTCACGCCGATGCGCTCGGGCCGGGACCATCCGCGTGCGACGAGGGCCTCGGCCGCGGCGTGGAAGTCATCGAAGACGTTCTGTTTGCGCTCGAGCATGCCGCCCTGGTGCCAGCGCTCGCCGTACTCGCCGCCGCCACGCAGGTTCGGCAGCGCGAAGAGCCCGCCGGCCTCGACCCACGCCGCGGCGCCAGCGGCGTACTTGGGCGTCGTTGAGATGTTGAATCCGCCGTAACCGTTCAGCACCGTCGGCACGGCGCCGTTCGGAATCAGGTCCCGGCGGTGCACGAGGAACATCGAAACGTCGGTGCCGTCCTTCGACGCGTACGTGGTCTGCTCCACCACGATCGTCCCGTGATCCGACCCAGCCGGTGCGGGAAGACGCACGAGCTCGCGCAAGACGCCGGTGCGCGCGTCGACAGCGAAGGCGATCGGGGGCACGGTGAACGACTGATAGGTGAAGCCGACCAGATCGCCGGCGTGATCGCCGCTCACGAAGTCGACCGTCCCGAGGCCGGGTAGCGCGACCTTGCGATCGTGGCGGCCGTCCTTGGTCCATAGGTCGACCTGGGAGGTGGCGCGCACGAGGGTCACGATGGCCACGTGATTCTGCGTAACGTCGAACGCTTCGAGCGCGTGTTCCCTCTCGGGCACGATCGTCTTCCAACGCGAGCGCTCAGGTGCATCGAACTCCGCGCGCACGACCCGATAGTTCGGCGCATCGATGTTCGTGCGGATCCAGATCGCGTCATTGCGCGGGAATCCCTCGCTGATCCCCGGCTCTCCCTCAGTGACGACGCGCAGGCCACGTTCGGGCGCGCGGCGATCGAGCAGATACAGGTCGCTGCGCGTCCAGCCTTTGAAGGCGTGAAAGAGGACCCAGCGGCCGTCCGGCGACGTGCGCGCCCAGACGAAGTCCTCCTTCGGCCGTCCCTCGCCGAACACGGACTCATCGCGCGTGTGATCGTCACCCAGCCGGTGAAAGCGAACGCGCTGGTGGTAGTGCTCGTCGCCGGGCGCGATCGACCCTGGCGCGGGATTCGCCGCGTAGTAAAAGCCGTCGCCCGCCCAGGCCACGGTCGACCGCTGCGTGTGCGGGATCCGCTCAGGGAGCTCGCGGCCCGTGACGACCTCGATGACATGGAGCGTGGACATCTCGTCGCCGCCGCGCGATAGCCCGTATGCGACGTACCGCGCGTCGTGCGACGGGTAGTACCAGTCGATCGTCACAAGACCCGCCGCGTCCAGCACGTTCGGATCGACGAGCGCACGATCGTCTCCGTCGACCGCGTCGCGGACATAGAGGACCGCTTGCCGCTGCGCCCCCACGCGCCCCGTATGGAACACGCAGCCGTTGATCGGGCGGGGCGTATCCAACAGCCCGACCGCCAGTAGCTCGCGGAGCCGCGCGACGAAGTAGCGCCGCTGGGGCAGCGCGCCAAGGACCGTGCGTGTTCGGGCGTTCTGCGCGTCCGTCCACGCGCGCGTGCGCTCGCTGTCGGTGTCCTCGAGCCAGCGGTACGGGTCGACCACTCGCTCGCCGTGCCACACGTCCGCCGCCTCCTCGCGCGGAGTCAACGGCGGCGGAGGCAAACGCATCCTCTGAGATTAGTCGAGCCACCGGAGCCCGGCGCCGAGCAAGCGAAGCGCTAACCGGCCGCTGGCACGTCTTTGAGGAAGTTGATGCTGCCGACGGACGGTCGGTAGCCCATCGACGCGTTGATGTGAAGGATCGGGTCGTTCGCGCCGTCGTTCCCGGTGCGCACACGGTCGACTCCGAGCTCGATCGCCTGCATCAACGTCTCGCATTTCAGCGCGCGCGCGATGCCGCGGCCGCGCACGCGTCGCGCGGTCGCTGTCCATTCGGTGCCGACGATGCCGCGGACCGGCGGATAGCCCAGCACGGACACGCCGACGATGTCGTCGCGTTCGCGTGCGATCCAGAACCGGTCCTCGTGTATCTCGGGAGCGCCGAACCAGCGCATCGTGTCCTCGAATGACTCCTCGACGTTCGGCAGTGTCGTTGGAACGTCCTGGGTCGCCTCTTCGTTGGTGCGCCAGACCTTGCGGTACTTCTCCGGGTCCCCGTCTTGATCCAGTGTGAGCAGGTGGATGCCTTCCGCGCGCATACGTTCGCGGCTCTCCGTGGTCATGTTCGCGATGCGGTCGCGACTCTCGACCAGGTCCAGCAGCCACCGTCGTCCCCGGCGATCCTCACGGAAACCACGCGCGAATACGGCCGCGATCCGAAGCTCGTCGTCCTCGTTGGCGCGCACCGCGACGCGCTTCGCGCCGACTGCGACGAGCCGCCGCTCCAGCTCCGCGAACAGCGCTTCCAACGTCGCGCGATCGCGGTGGCGGGGCAGGAGCTCACCGTCGATGTCGCCGTGCGGCACCACCAGCCTCTCCCATGCAGGATGTTCGAAGAACGCGACGCCGATGTCGCGGCCATCCTGCTGGACGATCCAGCGCCGCGAGACGTAGGTGTCATCGGGCTGTTCCCACCAATAGCGCGTGACGACGGGATCCGTCGGCCGCGCCTGGTACACCAGCGTGTGCACGTCAGCGGAGAACACCGCGTCGTCGAGCGTCGCCTCGCGGAAGTGAAGCTGGTCCATCACCCGCTTCGCTTCAGGCGACCGGTGCGCTTCGCGTATCGCTCGACCTCGACGAAGAGGCGCAGGCCGAGCGGCACCGAGAGGACACCGACGACGAGCGCGGGCCAGACCTTTGGCCACAGCGACGGAAGATCGGCGCCATCGAGCAGCGCCATGCGCATGCCCTCGATCACGTAGGTCGCGGGCGAGATCGTCGAGAGCAGCTGCATCCAGTTCGGCAGCACACTGACCGGGTAGTAGACGCCCGAGACGAGAAGCACGACGGCCTGGACGATGTACGCCATCTGCAGCCCCTTCTCGGTCCAGAGCAGCGGGAACGACGCCGACGCAATGCCGAGCCCGACGAACGCCAGCGCTCCAACGGCGAGGAGCACGACCGCGGAGAGGACATTCGCGCGAGAGAGGTCGACGGGCACGAAGAGCGTGACCGCGCCGAGGATCGCGATGCTGAACGCGGTCGCGCGCACCAGCGTCGCGCCGCACATGCCGATGAGATGCGTGAAGCGCGGGACGGGCGACATGAACGTGTACTCGATCGTGCCCTCCCAACGCTCCCAGGCGATGACCTCGCCGATGTTCTCGAAG
>JANNUM010000540.1:0-3591 GCA_031395235.1 Chloroflexota bacterium | reverse complement strand
GGAACTTCACCTTGAAGCTGGCGGTGTTGACGAGATCCGTGATCGCCGCCGTCGGCAGGCCGCCGTCCCAGAAGAACGCCTCGATCTTGCCGTCCTTGAGCGCGGTCGCCGAGTCCGCCGGGCCGAGGCTCTGCGCCTGGAGGTCGGCCTTCGTCAAGCCGTAGGCTTCGATGACGCGCAGGCCCTTCACCTCGGTGCCTGAGCCGGCGGCGCCGACCGAGACGCGCTTCCCCTTGAGGTCCGCCGGACTGTTGATGCCGATACCGTCCTTCGTTATGAGGTGGAAGAAGTTCGTGTACATGACCGCGAGCGCCTTCGACTTCGCTGGTGTCTCCGGTGGTGCGAAGCGGCCCTGGCCCTTGACCGCGTCGTAGGCCACGTCGGGCAGCGTGAGCGCGAGGTCGGCCTTCCTATCGCGGATGAGCTTCATGTTGTCGACCGAAGCCGTGGTTGACTGCGCGGTCGCCGATACCTTCAGCTTGTTGGTGAGCAGGTTCGCGATACCGGCGCCGTACACGATGTACACGCCGCCCGTCGGACCGGTCACGACGGTGACCGACCGGCCGGCGTAGTCCTTCAGCGCGGCCGTCGCCGCGGCCGCGGTGCCCACCGGCACGGTCGCTGTCGCCGCGGCCTGCCGGGGCGCGGCGCAGGCCGCGGTGACGAGTAGCAGCGCCGCGAGCGATGCGAATGCACTTCGTGAATGTCTCATCTCTCAGCCTCCCTGTTAGCGGAAGTCTATGAGGTGCGCGGTCGTTTCAGCCTGAGTGTGCGCCGGTCCTCCGCCGCCTTCAGGCGACGCCGCTCATCGGCCGTCTCCGCGAGCAGGGGAGGAAGCGGCGCGGGCCGGCCGTTCTCGTCGGTCGATACGAACACGAGGTATGCGGATGCCACGTGGGCGGCCTTCCCGGTGAGCAGGTCCTCGGAGTCGACGCGCACGCCCACCTCCATGCTCGACCGGCCCACGTGGTTCACCGACGCCGACGCCGTCACGAGGTGGCCGACGTACACGGGCGCGAGGAAGGAGAGCTCGTCGATGCGCGCCGTCACGACGCGCGAGCGTGCGTGCCGCGTCGCGGCGGCGCCCGCGCAGGCGTCGATGAGCTTCATGATCTCGCCGCCGTGCACGTTCCCGTACGGGTTCGCGTCCGACGGGAGCATGGTCCGCGACATGATCGTCCTCGAGGTGGCGACGGGCTTTGGGTCGGTCATGCGTGCGAATCCTAGACTCACGGGCGTGTCCGTCCTATCGCGTGAAGAGCTGCGCGCCGCGCTGGCGGCCGATCCGCCGCTGGTCGAGGGGCAGGGTCTGCAGGTGCAGCCCAACGGCATCGACCTCCGCGTCGACCGCGTGCAGCGGCTGACCTCGCCGGGCCTGCTGGGCGAGGCCGACAACGTTCGCGAGCCCGCCGCCCGGGAAGACGTGCAGGTCGACAAGGACGGCTGGTGGGACCTGCACCGAGGCGCATACGTCATCACGTATCAGGAGAAGGTGAATCTGCCGACGGACATCATGGCGATCGCCCGTCCGCGCTCGACGCTTCTCCGCTCGGGCGTCGCGATCCACGCGGCGGTTTGGGACGCCGGCTACTCGGGCCGCGGCGAGGGATTGCTCTCCGTGCTGAACGCGCGCGGCTACCGCCTGCAGCGCGGCGCGCGCGTGCTGCAGCTGGTGTTCTTCCGGCTATCGTCGGCGACGGCCGAGGGCTATCGCGGTCGCTACCACGGGGAGAACGCGGGCTGACGGGTCCGTCGATCAAGATGGAGCCGAACGGTCCGTATGTCGTGACCGGACCGATCACGATCGGGGACGCGGACGGCAACGAGATCCGCGTCGAAGCGGGGCGCACCGTGAAGCTGTGCCGCTGCGGCCATTCGGGCAAGAAGCCGTACTGCGACGACACGCATCGCCGCGTCGACTTCGTCTCGCGCCCGTCGTTCCTGCCGGAGCCGGTCGAGCCTCGCTAAGGAACTTGCCTGCGCCGGTGCTCGCGCCGGATAAAGTCGGGCGCGTACGGCAGATAACGACGCTGCGTGCGGTCATCGAGCGAGAAGAAGTCACCGACGATCTTTCCACCGCAGCGCGCGGTCCCGCACGCGCACGACCGGCGCTCGCCGCCAAATGCGTTGAGTCGGTAGTCGATCGATCACACGCGGTCCTAGATGCTCGGCAGGTCGATCCCGCTGCGCTTCGCGAACTCCGTCGCCTCGTCGTATCCGGCATCGGCGTGACGCATCACGCCGGTGCCGGGGTCGGTGGTGAGGACCCGGCGCAGCTTCTCGCGACCCAGCGCACTGCCGTCCGCGACGGCGACCATCCCGGCATGGATCGAGTTGCCGATGCCGACGCCGCCGCCGTGATGCACCGAGACCCAGGTCGCGCCGGCCGACGCGTTCACGAGCGCGTTGAGGATCGGCCAGTCCGCGATCGCGTCGCTCCCGTCCTTCATCCCCTCGGTCTCGCGGAAGGGTGAGGCGACCGAGCCTGAGTCGAGGTGGTCGCGCCCGATGACGATCGGCGCCTTCAGCTCTCCACGTTCGACAAGGTCGTTGATCCGCTCGCCGAACAGCGCACGCTCGCCGTAACCGAGCCAACACACGCGCGCGGGCAGTCCTTGGAACGGCACGCGATCCTGCGCGAGCCGGATCCAACGGCTCAGCGTCTCGTTATCGGGGAAGAGCTCCAGCACGAGGCGATCAGTGCGGTGGATGTCCGCCGTGTCACCCGAGAGCGCGACCCAACGGAACGGTCCGCGACCTTCGGCGAACAGCGGGCGGATGTACTCGGGGACGAAACCCGGATAGCTGAACGCCTCGGCATAGCCCGCTTCTTTCGCTTCTCCGCGCAGGTTGTTCCCATAGTCGAACGCGACCGCGCCGCGACTGGCGAGCGCGACGATCGCCTCGCAGTGTCGCGCCATCGACTCGCGCGACCGTCGCACATAGCCCTTCGGATCGCGTTCGCGCAGCCCTGCCGGATCCTCGACGCCCGCCGGGACGTAGCCGTCCAGTGGATCGTGCGCGCTCGTTTGATCGGTAACGACGTCGACGCGCACACCTCGACGCGCGAGCTCAGGCAGGACCACGGCGGCGTTGCCGATGAGGCCGATGCTCCGCGGCGTCCGATCACGCACCGAGCGCTGCGCGGCGGCGAGCGCGTCGTCGAGCGTCGGGGCGATCTCGTCGAGGAAGCCCTGTCTGCGGCGGCGCTCAGCGTTCGCCTGATCCACCTCGACGATGAGTCCGACCCCCTCGTTCATGGTGATCGCGAGCGGCTGCGCGCCCCCCATGCCGCCGAGCCCGGCGGTGACGACGAGCCGTCCCGCGAGCGTGCCGCCGAAGTGCTTGCGCGCCACGGCTGCGAACGTCTCATACGTGCCCTGGAGGATCCCCTGGCGAAGTCGCGCCGCCGCAGCAGGGATGGTGTCGCTCGGCTGCCTCACCTGGCTCTTCCCGACCGCGGTGCTCTCCGGCGGGCTCACGTACATCGATGCGGTGGCCCGACAGACCGACTTCGTGCGCGCGACCCATTCGGTGCTGGCGCAGGGACTGCCCGCACTCGCCACCAACCTCGCGACGACGCTATACGCG
>JANNUM010000485.1:0-1848 GCA_031395235.1 Chloroflexota bacterium | reverse complement strand
GCGCGTCGTGAACAGCTTCGACTGGCTGCGCTCGCCCGTCGAGGGCATCTTCCACTGCCGCGTCCGCGTCGAGCAGCAGGTCGCGGCGGGTGACGTGGTCGGTGAGCTCGTGGACCTGGTCGGCGAGCCGCTCGCCACGGTCAAGGCGCCCGTCAGCGGTGTCGTGCTCTTCCTGGTCACCAGCCCAGCGATCAAGAAAGACGGCCTCCTCCTCGCGATCGGCGCGCTCGAGGTGCTAGCAGCCTCGTAGTACTTGTCCGGCTGGGAGTCCGACGACGGTGCTTGCGCCGCGGGCCATGCTTCCCCGTAATGTCGTTTCGGCCGCGCGCGCTGCTCGTGACGGCCCCTGGCAGCAGGTCGATGTGCGCGACGATCGGGCGGTGCTCCAGGCCGATCGTCTGCCGAAGGGCGTGTACGAGTACGTGTATTACGCGCGCGCGACGACGCCCGGCAGCTTCTTCGTCGCGCCGGCACACGCGGAGGAGACGTACTTTCCCGAAGTCTTCGGCCGCAGCGACAGCAGCAGATTCATCGTCGCGCCGTAACGACCGTGCCCGCGCTCTAAGTAGACTCGCGCAATGGCCCGGATCACCGACCTCCTCGCAGCCGGGCAGACGTTCTCGTTCGAGTTCTTCCCGCCCAAGGACGAAGAGGAGCAGCGGCTGCTCACTCGGACGATATCCGACCTGCAGCCCCTCCGGCCGTCCTTCGTCTCGGTCACGTATCGCGGTGGACGTATCTCGCGTGAGCGGACGACTCGCGTCGTCATCGATCTCCTCCGAACGACCGACCTTACGCCGATGCCGCACCTCACCTGCGTGGCCCATCCCCGCTTCGAGCTGGGCGAGATCATCGGCGGCTTCCGTGCAGCGGGCCTAGAGAACCTGCTCGCGCTCGGCGGCGACCCCCTTCCCGCGGAGGAGTCGTACAAGGAGCTCGAGTACGCGTGGCAGCTGGTCGAGCTCGGACGCCGGCTTGGTTTCGAGTCGATCGGCGTCGCGGCTCACCCAGCCGGCCATCCACGTTCCCCGGATCTCAGATCGGACCGCGAGCATCTCGCATTCAAAATGCGCCTCGCCGACTTCGCGATCACGCAGTTCTTCTTCAAGCTCGAGGAGTACGAGCGCCTGCGCGACGAGATGGCCGCTCTCGGGAACACCAAACCGATCATCGCCGGCATCATGCCGATCACTTCACTGGTCTCGGTCCAGCGGATGGCCCAGCTATCCGGATACGCGGTCCCCGACGACATCGTTCGCCGGATCGAGGCGGGCGGAGACGACCGCGAAGAGATCCGCCGGCGCGGGATCGAGGTTGCCACCGAGCTCTGCCGCGACCTGCTCGACATCGGCGTTCCCGGGCTGCACTTCTACACGCTCAACTTCTCCAAAGCGACGCGCGAGATCTACACCAAGCTTGGCCTCGTGAAAATCTGAGACCGCGGCGTCAATGTGTCTTGATCTCGTGGAGGATCCAGATGCTTGGTGATGGGGGTCGCAGGGGCCAACGCGGGCAACCGCGCGATCGTGCTCGCCGGACTCGCCGGCCTTCTCGCCGGCCTTCTCGCCGGGTCGCTGTCGATGGCGCTCGGCGAGGGGCTGTCGGTGCAGAACGCCTGCGAGCTCTACGGGCGCCAGATCCGGATCGAGGCCGAGGGGCTCGCCGCGGTTCCAGAAGAGAGGATAATGCGGAACGGTCGCGCCAGTTGACGTGATGACGTGCGCGGAGGGGAGGTCCTCGCCGAACTCGACACGGTTGCTCGCGGCTGACGACACGAGCCCGCGAGGTTCGCTCGTCCGCATCACCTTTTCGCCGGAGGGAGAGATTCATGTTCGCACGGAAGACACA
>JANNUM010000457.1:0-1541 GCA_031395235.1 Chloroflexota bacterium | reverse complement strand
GCGGTGAGGTCGGAGAGGACCAGCCCCATGCGGTTCGGCTTGGCCTTTTCCTTGGGGGTCGGCGTCGAGCCTCGGCGAGACTGTGTCGGCGTCTCCTCCTTCATCTCCGCAACCACGACACCGATGTCTCGCGTCTGTCCGCCGCGCCACACGGTCAGGTTGATCTTGGTTCCGGGCCGTACCTGGGTGATGATCCGCGGCAGCACGTTGCTGTTCGGGACATCGCGGCCGTCGACCTTGAGGACGATGTCGCCGGCCTCGACACCGGCCTTGTCGGCCGGCCCGCCCTTCTCGACCGAATTGACCAGCGCGCCCGAGGCCTGCTTCAGGCCAAACGAGTCCGCAGCCTCGCGCGACACCTCCTGGATCTGGACGCCGATGCGGCCGCGGGTGACGCGCCCCTTTTCGCGGATCTGGTTGACGGTGTTCATCGCGACGTCGATCGGAATCGCGAACGCGAGGCCCATGTAGCCGCCGGAGCGCGAGAAGATCATCGAGTTGATGCCGACGACCTCGCCGCGGAGGTTGAACAGCGGGCCGCCGGAGTTGCCCGGATTGATCGCGACGTCGGTCTGGATGAAGGGCACCAGGTTTTCCTGCGGCAGGTCGCGTCCCTTCGCGCTGACGATCCCGGCCGTCATCGTGTTCTCCAGGCCGAACGGCTTGCCGATCGCGACCACCCACTCGCCGACCTTCAGCTTCTCGGGATCGCCGATGGTGACGCGCGGGAGATCCTTGGCTTCGATCTTCAGCACCGCAACGTCGGTTCGCTTGTCGACGCCGACCACCTTGGCAATGAACTCCCGCCGATCGGTGAGCCGGATCTTGACCTCGTCGGCGGAGTCGACGACGTGGGCGTTGGTGACCAGGTATCCGTCGGACGACACGATGAATCCGGAGCCTGCGCTCTGCGCCTCGAAATCGCGCTGCTGACCGCGCGGCGGCGGGCCGAAACGCCGGAAGAATTCGTAGAACGGGTCGTCCTCGGAGAGTTCCGGCCTCTGCGGTCCGCGACGCACCTTCTGGGTGACGTCGATCGACACCACCGCCGGCCCCTGCTTTTCGTAGAGTTCGGTGAAATCGGGCAGCAACTGGGTCCGTGCCTGCGCAGCGGCGCTCGGAACGGGGAGGATCAACGCCGCGCAAAGTGCGAGCGTAAGGGTGCCGATCCAGGCGATCGGCGCACGCAGATGCTTCATCATGACTTCCTTGTTCGAGGGCTTGAAGGGACTTGCAATGAAGGTGGAACGACCGGAGTACTAACGACGCACCACCGACTGCGCGATCTGCCGAACCGTGATCGCGGGTGCCTCGCCGAGCACGGTAACAAGGTGGTCGTCGAGCTTGAGTGCGTAGACGTTGAGCCCGCCCTGCCGTTGCGGGCCGGCGGAGCGACCCGGTGAAGCCGCAAGCGGCTCCACGAAGACGCTGATGGCCACCAGTCCGTCGGAGAACGCCAGATGCGCCACCGTCTCGCGCTTCCCGCGCCAGGACCGGAAGCCCTCGATGAGCTTGAAAAAACCCGGCGGCAACCGGGTCAC
>JANNUM010000444.1:0-1624 GCA_031395235.1 Chloroflexota bacterium | reverse complement strand
GCCTGCGGCGCGGCGAAGTTCGGGAAGCCCTGCGCGAGATTGATGCCGCCGTGGATGGCGTTGAGGCGCGTCATCTCGCGGATGACGGACTCGGTGAATCCGGCGGTACGCGCCGCGAGCTTCACGCGCGCGGTGCGCATCAGTACCCCGACTCGAAGTCGACCTGATTGAGCAGCGGCTCCCCCGCCTTGAAGCGCCGCAGGTTCTCAACGAAGAGCGCGAGGGTGCGCTGGCGCACGCGCGGCGACGAGTTGGACGCATGCGGGGTCACGACCACGTTGGGCAGGGACCACAGCGGGCTGTCCGCGGGCAGCGGCTCCTCGACGAACGTGTCAAGACCCGCGCCGCCGATCCGGCCTTGGCGCAGGGCTTCGACGAGAGCGTCCTCGTCGATGATCGGGCCGCGTGCGATGTTCACGATCCACGCCGTCTTCTTCATCCGCGCGATGACCTCGCGCGAGATCGCGCCACGGGTCGCCGGTGTGAGCGGCGCGGCCACGACGAAGTAGTCGGCCTCCGCCGCAGCATCGGCGAGAAAGTCCGGCGTCACGACCTTCTGCGCGCCGGGGACCTCGCCCAGCCGTCGGCGCACGGCGATGACGCGCATGCCGATCGCCGAGGCGAGCCGCACGACCTCGCCGCCGATGCTGCCGGCGCCGAAGACGACCAGCGTCTGTTCGCGCAGCTCGTCGTGCTCGAGATCCTTCCACTCGCGCCGCGTCTGCTGATCCCGGTAAAGATGCAAGCGCTTCGAGGCTGCCAGCACAAAGGCAAGGACGTGCTCGGCGATCTGGATGTCGTACGAGCCCGAGTTGTTCGTGAGCGCGATCCCGCGCTCGCGGAACTCGGGGAGGTCGAGGAAGCGGTCGACGCCCGCCGCCGGCGTGTGGAACCAGCGGAGCTTCGGCGTCGCCGCGAGCAGCTTGCGCACGCGATCGAGGCCGATGCCGCAGAAGGCGACCTCGGCCGCGGCCGCGCGCGCGAGATCGCTCTCGTCCTTGATGAGGACGAGCGTGTCGTCCGGCAACGCCGCGCCGAAATCCGTCGGCGTCGATGGCCAGTTCGACCAGACCGCGATCGTGGTCACTGGTACACCGCGGGAGCCTCGCGCAGCAACGAGTCCGCGAGCATCGTGCGCTGCAGCAGCGACATGTTCTCGGGAAGCTCCCCCGGATCTGCGAGCACCACCTCGGGCGTCTCGACCGACGGCGTCGCGTTGCCGCCGGTGATCCGCGCGCGGAAGCAGCAGATATAGAACTGGTACGGCGCGACGCCGCCGAGGCTCTTGTTGTCGTAGACGCCGACGAGTCGCTCGAGCTCGGCGTGGTACCCCGTCTCCTCATGGAGCTCACGCAGCGCGTTCACTGATGGCGGCGATCCGACCTCGGCGTAGCCGCCGGGCAGCGCCCAGCGCCCGTTATCGGCGCGCTTGATCAGGACGACGCGGCCCACGTCGTCGAACGCCGCGACGGAGCAGCCCACCTTCGGGCTCGCGATGCCGACGTCCGCGAGGTACGGCCGCTCCGGCGTGAACTCAGCATCGATCGTCATGCCGGCCATCTCCTCGCCGATGGTCAGCATGCGCTTGAAGCGATCGCGGTCGTAATCGTTCGTCGCGAACTCC
>JANNUM010000401.1:0-2362 GCA_031395235.1 Chloroflexota bacterium | reverse complement strand
CTTCCCGAGGTCGAAGACAACGAGGTGTACTGGTACGACCTGGTCGGACTGACGGTGGTGAACCGGCGCGGCGAGCTGCTCGGCACGGTGAAGAGCGTGGAGGACAACGGTGCCCATCCGATCCTGCGGGTGACCGGCGTGGAAGGCGGCGAGCGACTGATCCCGATGGTGGCGGCTTTCGTCGAAGGCGTCGATCTCGAGGCGAATCGCATCGACGTCGACTGGCAGTCCGACTATTAGGACCCGCGGGCCGCGCAGCAATGCGATTTGACGTCGTGACGCTGTTTCCGGCGATGGTCGAGCAAGCGGCAGGATTCGGCGTTACCGGGCGCGCCCTCGAGCGCGGGCTGTGGCAGTTGCGTTGCTGGAATCCGCGCGAGTTCGCGACCGACAGCTATCGGACCGTCGACGATCGCCCCTACGGCGGCGGACCGGGAATGGTGATGCTGGCCGAGCCGCTGGCGATGGCGATGGCGGCGGCAAGGGCGGAGCAGTCGGCGGCGGGCGCGATGCCGAGCAGGACGATTCTCTTGTCGCCGGCGGGGCGGCCGCTGACGCATGCGCGATTAGCCGAGCTGGCGGCGGCGCCGCAGGCAGGCTACCTGCTCGTTGCCGGCCGCTACGAAGGGATCGACGAGCGCCTGGTCGCGCGCGAAGTCGACGAGGAAATCGCGATCGGCGACTTTGTCGTTTCGGGCGGCGAGCTGCCGGCGCTGATGTTGATCGACGCCATCGTGCGGCAGCTGCCGGGGGCGCTGAACGACGCGGCTTCGGCCGAACAGGATTCGTTCGTGGCGGGCCTGCTGGATTGCCCGCATTACACGAGACCCGAGACGTACGCGGGCGCGCGGGTTCCCGAGGTCCTGCTGTCGGGGCATCATGCCGAGATCCGGCGCTGGCGGCTCAAGGAGTCGCTGCGCCGCACCGCGGAACGGCGTCCCGACCTGCTGGAGGGAAGGACGCTATCGAGCGAGGAAGCGAAGTTGCTCGCGGAGATCAGGAGTCGGAAGCCAGATGACAGATGACAGATGACAGATGACAGATGACAGCCGGCGCTCGCCGGCGACACCCAAACAGCACGCATCAGGGGCGACCCTGCGCTGCGTGTGAAGCAGGAAGGGCTGCAACCTTTCGCCACGAAGAAGAGGACAAGTTCGCATGAACATCATCGAAACGCTCGAGCGCGAGGAAATCGCGCGGCTCGGCAGAGTCGTGCCGGACTTCGCTCCGGGCGACACCGTGATCGTCAACGTCAACGTCGTCGAGGGCGAGCGCAAGCGCGTCCAGGCCTACGAAGGTGTCGTCATCGCGAAGCGCAACCGCGTCCTCAACTCGTCGTTCACGGTCCGCAAGATCTCGAGCGGCGAGGGCGTCGAGCGCACCTTCCAGACCTACTCGCCGTTGATCGCGTCGGTCGAGATCAAGCGCAAGGGTGCGGTGCGCCGTGCCAAGCTCTATTACCTCCGCGGCAGGTCGGGGAAGTCGGCGCGCATCCGCGAAAAGCTTGCGCATCGCGAGGCGCACCGGGACTAAGCGACATCCGGCGGGCGCGAAGCGCGCCGGACCGCAAGCGGCTCGTTTCGAGCCGCTTTTTTGCCAGTTTCCGGGAGCTGCGTTCGGTGCGCCGCGCCCATTGCGGGTCCCGACGATCCGTCGCTGGTGGCGAGCCGCCGGCGATCGATCCATCGCGAGCGGTCCAAGGCATGGCAGTGACCCCGCCGGCGCAGGTCACGCCGCCGTTCGTCGGCTGGCGCTCTCTGTCTTCCAAGCGGGGGAAATCGGCGGATTCGACCGATCCGGGCCCCGGGGCGACGCAAATTCGCGGGCTGGCGCGAAGCACGCCACGCCCGCGCCGCATCACGCGACATGGTGTGCTTCTTGCTGCCAGCTTGCCACTGGACGCCTTTTCCACCAAGATTCCAATGGCATATTCCGACCCGAGGCTGCCCGAACCGACGCTGGGTCGGCGTTGCAGCTAGATGAAAGCCACACTGTACGAAGCCCTCGGCATCAACCCCGCCGCCTCCGATGAGGAAGTGCGAGCGTCGTTGCGGCGTCTGATCCGGAAGTACTACACCAAGACTCGCGACGGACAAGGCAATGTCGAGGAAGCGCTGCGCTTCATCAATCATGCCAGCCGAATACTGAGTGATCCTGAGCGGCGCGGACGCTACGATCAGGAACTCGCGGTGTCCGCGGGCACCACCGAGCAGCGGATCGCGCATGTGGTGAACCACGCGGTTGCCGAGGCGGGCGAGCAGACCGACGTCGGCGCGCCTACCGCCGAGCCCGAGCTGGCCGCGCAGGACCTCGACGCATCACTCGACGCGCAGATGGATACGGCGCTCGTGGATGAACCGGC
>JANNUM010000400.1:0-2649 GCA_031395235.1 Chloroflexota bacterium | reverse complement strand
GACGAGCGGTCCTTGGGCGCCGACCTCGCCGTAGGCTTGCCGAAGGCCGAAGCCTTGGCGAAGGCGGCCCGGCCCGCGATGATCGAACAGGGCGGCACCGGGAACGCCCTCGAGCCCGGGGTCCCCGCCGCGCGGACTCTGCGCGGTGGGGTGGAGATCCGGCACTTCGATCCCTACAGCGTGGTGCTGCGGCTGATCGCGCGCGGCGACGAGCCCGATTACGTGGCGGCGCTGGAGTGCGTGCTGCACGAATGGGTGGAGCCGGCCCCGGTCGAAAGCCTGCTGGGCGAGGTCGTACCGCGCATGACCAATCAGACGCTGGCGCAGGATCCGGCCGAGTTCCGCCGCAAGTTCAAGGGACTGCGGCAGCTCTACCTGCGAAGCCACGCGGTGTACAGCCCCGGCGGCACGCGCGCCGGCGAGGCGGTGTCGTGGGCGTGACCGGCGCGCGGAGATCGACGAGCTGCGAGACGCGTGCAGATTAGCCAATGACGTCCAGCTGAAATGGGCTGACCGCCTGGATAGCGCGGTAATGGCCCGCATTCTGTGTCACGACGGTCGCGCCAATCGAGCGAGCCGAGAGCGCGATCAACACATCGTTGACGATCGAATGACTCGTCGCCAGGTGGAACCCCTGTCGTGCTTGGAGGCGGCGGAGCACGTCACCGGCTTCGCCGAATACGCGGCGCGACGGCAAGAGAATTCGCCCCGCTTTCTCGAACGCGGACTCCACACGTTGCACGAGACGGCGATCCCGTGCGGCGAATGCCCCTGCGCGGAGTTCCATCAGGACGACCGCGCTCAGATGCTTGACGGCGTCGCGCTGGAACAAGACCTGCTCGTGGCGGCCAGCATTGAACCAATCAATGTAGATATTGGTATCGATGACGACGCGGCGCATGGTCAGCGGAAGAGCTTTTTGAGCTTTCCTTTGCCTGCACTGTGCCGGAGCGCAGCGTCGATGTCGGCCTCCGACACGACCAGGCTGAGAGCTCGATCGATCGCTTCGGTTTCGGTGCTCGCCACGAGCACCTTTCTGGCCTTGTCGAGCTTTCGCTGGTCTATCCGGACATGTTTGTGTCGGACCGATGCCGTCGCTGCCATTGAACCCCTCGAATGTACATCATATCAACAATCATGTACACACGGACGATAAGCCGTATTAGCGGCGTCCCTGCTTAACGGAAGGGCCGTTCTCAGACCCAGCGCTCATGAACTGCTTCTCGGGGCACTCCAACGCGGGGCACATTCTGGGCCTGGCCGGAGCCTCTACTCGTTGTCCGTACGCCGCCCGTACGTTATGATAGCGGAGAGGTTGTTCGCATGCCTAGTTCAATGGCCAACCGTGACGACCGGATTGAGCTTCGCGCTTCTCGTGAAGAAAAGCGTGTGCTTGCTGCTGCTGCCGCGTACGAACGGCTTGATCTGACGACGTTCGTGCTGCGCGCGGCGCTGCCTGCGGCCGAGGAGATTATGGCCCGCCATGAGCGGATCACGCTGTCGGCGCGCGACAGCGCCCGCGTCCTGGAACTGCTCGAGAACCCGCCGAAGCCAACCGCCGCGCTGCGCGCCGCAGCCAGGAGACGACGGAACAAGTCGTGACCCCACGCGTGGCATGGCTCGAACGGGCCTTGGCCCGCCACCACGACCGTGCGGGTTTCGACTGCGGTACCCCTGCGCTGAACGAGTACCTGCGACGCTATGCGCGCCAGAACCACGAGAGGGGCGGCGCGAAGACTTTCGTCGCGGTGCCCGCCGCCACATCCAACACTGTTCTCGGCTACTACACCATCAGCCCAGGGGCGATTGCGTTCGCGAATGCTCCTGCAAGTGTCACGAAGCGACTCGGCCGCTACGAGGTGCCAGTCTTTCGCTTGGGACGCCTCGCCGTGGCGGCCGACATGCAGGGCCAGGGACTCGGAGGCGACTTGCTCCTCGCGGCTGGCGCCCGAGCGTTAGCCGTTGCTGGAGAAGTCGGCGGCGTGGCTCTGGCAATCGACGCCAAGGATGATCGCGCAGCGGCATGGTACGAACGGTTTGGTGCGATCCGCTTGCTCGACGATCGACTGAAACTGGTTCTGCCGCTCGAGGTGATCGCTGCAGCGTTGAAGAAGTAGCCGGCGCGAGCATTGTCATTCTGGGATTCGCTCGTCGTCACTTGCGCTGCGTCGGCGGGATGCGACACCCTGTACACCGAAGATCTGAACGCTGGCCAGACGATTCTCGGTCTCGCGGTCCGGAACCCGCTCGCGTGAGCAGCGGCGGGCCGGCAAGCGAGAAGAGAGGGATCGGCGCTTGACCCTCTTCCCAGTTTGTGGATAGTATCGCGGCGTTTCAATTGTCGGGATTTCGTCGGCCCCTGCGACGAATTCTTTGGGGGTCGTGGATGTGGCATCACAGTTCCATAGCGGACTCGCGGCCTGGGCAACTGGCGTCCATCGCCGCGGAGTCCTAGACTAGCCATTGGCCCAGATCTTCCCCCCTTGGTGGAACAAGCTCCCGATCGTTGCCGCCATCGCGGGCATCATCGCTCCGACGCTTGCGATCGCGGGCGTCTGGTACTTCTTTTCCCCGTGGTACACAGACGTGGGCTACCGTCCCGTCCAGCCCGTCCCGTACAGCCACAAGCTCCACGTCGGCGAGCTCGGT
>JANNUM010000399.1:0-2765 GCA_031395235.1 Chloroflexota bacterium | reverse complement strand
TTCGCGATCAACGCGGCGACCTTCCTCGCGCCGATCCTGGCGATGATCTATCTCTACCGCCGCGGGCTCGCCGGTTCGTTCGAGCGCGGCGTCACCGACGGGTCGCACACGCGGAGACAGGGCATCACGTCGTACGTCCGGTCGCAGCCGTGGATCGCCTTCGCGCTCCTCGCCGTCGTGATGACGAGCGCGGTGACCGAGGTGATCCGCACGACGGCGCCGGTCCTCGTCACGGAGCGGCTGCGCTCGCCGAGTAGCGATGCCGGTCTCATCGTCGCCGCGCAGAGCTTCGGGTACGTCACCGGGATCCTCGCCTTTACCGCGCTGCGACGGCGCGACCTGGCGCGCCCGATCGCGTCGTTCGGACTCGTGCTCCAGGGTTGCGGTCTGCTTGTCGCTGCGTTCGCGACGGATATGGCCGTCGCCGCGGTCGGCGTCGCCGCGATCGGGATGGGCTTCGCCCTCTGCCTGCCGGTCGTCACCGCCGCGCTCCAGTCGGAAGTGCCGGACCGCATGCGCGGACGGCTGATGTCGTTCCACCAGATGGCGCTGCTCGGGAATCGCCCGTTCGCGGCCTTGGCGGCCGGTGCGCTGGCCGCGACGTTCGGCGTGCCGATCGCGTGCATCGCCGCGACGGTCCTCGTGCCCATGGGTCTGCTCGCGGTCCGTGCCGCCTGGCGAAGCCTCGGTGCAGAATCGACGGCGGTGAGCGCCCAGGTGACGCCTTGACCGCAGCGCACGTCACGGTCGATCCCGACCTCTGCATCGGCACCGCCGAATGCGTGCGACTGGTGCCCGACGCGTTCCGGATCGATGAGGCGCGCGGTGTGTCGGTGCCTCTGCCCGCCGCGCGCTCCGCCGATCTCGGGCTGCTGGCGGAGGCCGTGCGCCCATGTCCGACGGGCGCGATCACCGTCATCGACTCGGGCGGTGACGTGTTGTGAGCGACACCGGCCTCTTGACCGAGTTCACCGCGACGATCGCATTCGATCGGTACGAGGACATCCGCGCGGCCCTATTCGATCCGAATCTCTCGCGCAGCTTCGACAAGCGCTCCTACGAGCACGGGAACATCCGGAGCGGCATCGTGAGCATCGTTCACGGCGCTACGCATCGTGCTCGCCGGCGGGTCGAGAACACGCAGTTCCGCGCCGACGTCCTGCGACTCTACGAGCGGGAGCTGTTCCCGCGGATCATGAACGAGCTGCTCGACGTGCTCATCGATCAGGAGCGCGTCGATCTGTTCCCGATCGGCGAGGTGTTGAGCGTCGTGCTCGCCGCGCGCCGGGCCGGGATCGAGTACGACCCGTCCTCGCTCGACGATCTGCGGAAGCTGGTCCACCACGTCGACCTCTTCTCGCAGGGCAGCGCGATCCTCGACGTGAGGGATCCGGACAGAGTGCGGGCGGAGGTCCGCGAGACATACACGCAGTTCGAGCGCGACTTCGTCCGTCCGGCGTGGGCGAGGCGGGTAGCGCAGATCGAGGCCGTGAGGCGAGGCGAACTACCGGAGGACCAGCTGCCGCACGACATCCTGACCGTGCTGCTGCTCCACCGCTCCGATGCGGAGATCGCGCTCGAGGACGACGGCCGCGTCGTGCGCGAGGTCGCGACCTACCTGCAAGGGGGAACGCACACGAGTGCGCAGACGCTGGTCAACGCGCTCGACATCATCTTTGCGACGCCGGATCCGGTCCCGACCATCGACCGCATCGCGGCCGATCCTCTGTTCGCGCAGCGCGTCGTGCAGGAGACGCTACGACTGCGACCGACGACGCCGAAGATGAAGCGCCGCGCCGAGGCGGACACCGAGATCGCGGGCCGGGCGATCCCAAAAGACGCGCTCGTCGTGCTCGACGTGGTGACCGCGAACCGCGACCCCAGTCTCTTTGGCGAGCGGCCGGACGAGTTCGATCCCGACCGCACGATCGATCCGAGCGTCGCGCGCTGGGGCCTGTCCTTCGGCGGCGGGCCGCATCAATGTCCCGGCCGCGCGGTCGGCGGCGGCTTCCCGATCCCGGCGGACTTCCACGTGGACGACGACCACGTCTTCGGTCTCGTCGCGCTCGAGCTCCAGGCGGTGGCGCGACGCGGGGTGCGACCCGACCCCGAGCAAGCGCCCGAACGCGATCTGCGCACCGATCGTTTCACGCGCTGGCTGCACTACCCCGTGCGCTTCGTTTCCCTAGTGGCTGCTCGTCCAGTCGAGGAGGATCTCCGCCGAACGCGCGGGTAGCTGCCAGAAGAGACCGTGGGCCGCGCCCTCGATCACGCGACAGGTGGCGTTCGGCAGCTGCGCCATGAGGTACTCGGACTGTTCGGCGTGTGATCCGGTCCCCATGATCTGCGTGTCGCGATCGCCGATGACGACGAGCGTCGGCATCGTGATCTCGGCCAGCCGCTCCGCTGTCTGGTGCTCCTGGCGCGCGACGACGTGGCGAAGGTAGTTCTCGAGATCCGGACGGTGTGCCCAGAACGTGTCGTGCAGCCACGCGACGCGCTCCGGATGGGCGGCGGCGAACTCCGGCGTGAAGAACGTGTCGCGGATGTGCTCGCGCATGTAGCGCTCGTAGCCGAGCTCGATCAGCTCCTTCGCGGCGTGCACGGGGATCCCGCGGGTGACCGGCTTGTCGTCGCGGAACTGCCCGGGCCCCGTCGCGGCGAGGACGAGGGTCCGGACGAGCTCGGGGCGGTCGAGCGCCATCCACTGAGCGACCCTCCCGCCCATCGAGTGGCCGAGGACGTGCGCCGGTGCGAGGCCGAGC
>JANNUM010000360.1:0-1509 GCA_031395235.1 Chloroflexota bacterium | reverse complement strand
GGAGCATTTCGCGGAACACGGCGCGCTTATCGGGGCAGAGGTTGACCACGCCGTTACTGATGATGACGTCCGCGAAGCCGTCAGCGACGGGCAGCGCTTCCGCGAAGCCCTCACGGACGTCGACGTTGGAGAGCCCCATCTCGCGCGCGCCCTCTTGCGTCTTCTGCCGCATCTCCGCCGTCATGTCTACGGCGACGACCTGGCCACTTGGCCCGACCTGCTGCGCGGCGATCAGGGTGTCAAGGCCCGCGCCGCAGCCGACATCGACCACGTGTTCGCCCGCGCGCAGATCACCGAACAAGAACGGGTTCCCCGTGCCCGCGAATGATGCGAGGTTGGCCACCGGGACGCGGTCGATCAGCTCCGTCGGATAGCCGAGCATCAGGGCCAGTGGCCGACCGGTGTGAAAGTGATATCCGAGTTCGGGGTTGGTGGCGACCTCGCCGTATTTCTCAGAGATGAAGCGACGAAGTTCATCGCGGTCGATCCGCGACACTCCGATCTCTTGCGCCTTCACCTCTGAACCTCCGCCCGCGCGAGTGATGCCGGGAGCATACTGCCGGTCTCGCGTTTCGATGAGCAGTGGGAGGCGTCATCATGGCGAAGTTACTGATCACGACCGTGGCGGGTCCCGATGATCCGACCCGTGCCAGCCTCGGTTTCCACATGGCCGTCAACGGCGCGGTCAAGAACCAGATCGATACGAGCATCGCGATGGCCGGTGATGCGATCGAGCTGCTCAAGCCCGGCGCGGCGGATAGCGTCCGGGGCGTTGGCGTCCCGCCTCTCGCTGAGCTCCTTTCCGGCTGCGTCGCCGTCGGCATCAAGATCTACGTCTGAAAGGGTTGCGCTGAGGCCCGTGGGGTCTCGCAGAATGACTTCGCAGCGATCAAAGCCGAGTACATGACGCCGCCGACTTACACGCGGATGGTCATGGAGGCTGACCGCAACATCAGTTTCTAAGAGCGCCTCCGTGATCGCTGACCGTTCCGGTGAATCCTCGTCCCGCAGATTGCGCTCGACTGCAGGTGGTGGCGCGAGGCGTTTTGGCATTAGGCCGCTCAAGGTCTGACCGACTTCCTGCGCGCAGGTCCTCCCGCGCCACGACGACAAGGACGCCGACGAGCAGGACCAGATTGCCGAGGATGTTCACCACGAATCGCGAGAAGAACGCAGCGAGCGCGGTGACTTCGCCGTCCAGCCGAGGTCCTCGCCGACATACTGCGACCACGCCATCAGGAGCTGCGTGACCATGGCGACGCCCACGAACGCCAGCGCGACCGTCGCGAGCGTCTCAAGCGCGGCGCCGCCGATCGCGACGTAGCGGCTGAACAGGTCGACGTAGTCGCGGCTCCCGCGCATTCCGGGAGTTTCTCGCGCAAAACGGGCCGTGGACGCCGACTGCGCCGTACGCTACGAGCGTTGACCGAAGACGTCACCCTGGACTACCGCCCGCGGATGCCGCGCCTCGTGACCGTGCTCGTCGTCGGCGCGATCGCGCTCGCCTCG
>JANNUM010000300.1:0-1656 GCA_031395235.1 Chloroflexota bacterium | reverse complement strand
TTCAACCAGATGCAGGTGCAGCCCGCGATCGGCGTGGACTTCGCGCACGGCGTGCGCACGCTGATGCGGCAGGACCCGGACATCATCATGGTCGGCGAGATCCGCGACCGCGACACCGCGGACATGGCGGTCCAGGCGGCGCTCACCGGCCACCTGGTGTTGTCGACGCTGCACACCAATGATGCCCCGACCGCGGTCACCCGATTGATCGACCTCGGCGTTCCCGGCTACCTCATCAACTCGACGCTGTTGGGCGTGATGGCGCAGCGGCTGGTGCGCACGCTGTGCCCGCATTGCAAGAAGCCGATCGAACCGCCCGACGACGACGCGTGGAAGTCGATCACGGCGCCGTTTCGCGCCGACAAGCCGGCGCAGGTGATGGGCGCGGTCGGCTGCCTCGAATGCCGGATGACCGGCTACTATGGCCGCATGGGGCTCTACGAGATCATGCTGATGACGGCGCCGATGCGCCAACTGGTGCACGCCGAAGCCGAGGACGCGAAGATTCGCGAGCAGGCGTTCAAGGACGGCATGAAGCCGCTGCGCGTGTCGGGCGCGATGAAGGTCGCGGCGGGGCTCACGACCACCGAGGAAGTGCTGAAGGTCGCACCGCTCGCCTGACGCGCACCGCGCTGCCTGGGCTATGATCCGGCTCGTTGCACGCGACGCCGTTGCTTGCAGGCGTGCGCCCGACCGGACCAGGCCCGTGGATCTCGAACTCAAGGGACGCACCGCCCTCGTGACCGGCGCCAGCGCCGGCATTGGCCGCGCCATCGCGCTCGAGCTTGCCCGGGAGGGGGTGCGCCTCGCCCTCACCGGACGCCGGCGCGACGCGCTCGCCGACGTTGCCGCGCAGATCGCGTCGATCCAGGGCGAGTCGCCCGCGGTGGTGGCGCACGACGCGCTCGACGACGGCTACGTCGACGCTGTTGCGGCGGGCGCGCTCGCGCATCTTGCGAAGGTCGAGATCCTGGTGAACAACGCCGGGGGCAGCCGGCAGTTCGGCAAGGACGCCGGCGAGGCGCAGTGGAACGAAGCGCTGACGCTCAATTTCACGCGGCACCGCCAGCTCACCGACCGGCTGCTGCCGGCGATGATCGCCAACGGCTGGGGCCGCATCATCAACATCACCGGCAAGTCGGAGCCCGACGGCGTCAACGGCGCGTTCTGCGCCAAGGCGGCGATCCATTCGTGGGCCAAGGGCCTGTCGCGCGAGATCGGCAAGCACGGCATCACCGTCAATTGCGTGGCGCCGGGTCGCGTGCTGAGCGACCAGATCCGCCGCAACTACACGCCCGAGTACCGGGCTTGGCAGTCCGAACACGAAATCGCCGTGGGCCGCTACGGCGAGCCCGAAGAGCTCGCGAACCTGGTCGTGTTCCTCGCCTCGCCGCGTGCCGGCTACGTGTGCGGCACGGTAATTCCCGTCGACGGCGGGCTGCGCCGCTACCAGTTCTAGCAAGCAAAGGAAGACCCCGATGAAACGCAAACAACTCCTGGTGGCCGCCACGCTGGTCGCCTTCAGCGCAATCGCGCACGCGCAGGGCGGCTACCCGGCCAAGCCGATCCGCCTGGTCGTGCCGTTCGCGACCGGCGGCACTTCGGAAATCGTGTCGCGGGCCGTCGCGCAGCAACTCACGACGCAGCTCGGGCAGT
>JANNUM010000281.1:0-15826 GCA_031395235.1 Chloroflexota bacterium | reverse complement strand
GCGATCGTGAGCGACCTCGACGAGGAGCGCGCCGCGGACATCCTCGACGAGATGGCGCCGGACGAGGCCGCCGACCTCCTGCAGGATCTGCCCGAGCAGCGCCGCGAGGAGCTCGTCGACCTCATGCAGAAGGACGAGGCGGCGGACGTCGAGGAGCTGCTCACCCACCCCGAGGACTCCGCGGGCGGGATCATGACGACGGACTTCATCGCGCTCCCAGCACAGCTGACTGCGGGCGAGGCCATCGATCGGCTCCGCGAGCTGCAGCCCGATGCCGAGCTCACCTATTACCTGTACGTCGTCGATGGCCAGGGCCGCCTTGACGGCGTCATCTCGCTGCGCGACCTCGTCGTCGCGAAGCCGGCCACGCCGATCACCGAGGTCATGGACCGCAACGTCCTCAAGGTCGATGCGAGCTCGCCCAAGGAGGAGGTCGCCGCGCTCATCGCGAAATACAACCTGCTCGCGCTTCCGGTGGTCGATGCGCGGCGCAAGCTTCTCGGCACCGTGACCATCGACGACGTCGTGGACATCATGCTCCCGCGCGGTTGGAGGAAGAGGTCGCTCAGGTCGATCGCTAGGTGAGGGGCGTCGGCATCGGGCGACCGCTGCGCGCGCTCCGACGCCGTGCGGCCCGACGGCGGATCGCCCTTGCCGCGTTCCTCGCCGTCGTGGGTCCCGGCGTCATCACGGGGTTCGCGGGCAACGAGGCCGGCGGCGTCACGACGTACTCCTCGGTCGGCGCGCAGTTCGGCTTCTCCCTGCTGTGGCTCCTGCTCGTCGCGAGCATCGGCCTCGGGGTCATCCAGGAGATGTGCTCGCGCATGGGCATCATCACCGGACAGGGACTCTCGGATCTCATCCGCGAGCGGTTCGGCGTGCGCTGGACCATTCTGGCGATGCTCGTCCTCATCATCGCGAACGGCAGCAACGTGGTCGCCGAATTTGCCGGCATCGCGGCGAGCGTCGAGCTCCTCGGGGTGCCGCGGATCGTGTCGGTGCCGCTGGCGGCGCTCGGGGTCTGGACGCTGGTGGTGTTCTTCAGCTACCGGATCGTCGAACGCGTCCTCTTCGTCCTCGTCCTGGCGTTCCTCGCCTATCCGGTCTCCGTGTTCATCCTGCGGCCGGACTGGCCCGTCGTCATGTCAGGGTTCATCCCGTCACTCCCGAGCAGCCCGTCGGCGCTCGTCTTCGCGCTCGCGCTCGTCGGCACGACGATCACTCCGTATCTCCTCTTCTACATGCAGGCCTCGGTGGTGGACAAGGGCGTCGGCCGCCAGTCCGCGGCATACGCGCGCGTCGATGTGTTCCTCGGCGCCGCGCTCGCGGGACTCTTCGCGTTCTTCATCATCGTCGTCACGGGGACCGTGCTCCATCCCGCCGGGATCCAGGTCACGTCGGCCGACGCGGCGGCGCAGGCGCTCGTCCCGCTCGCCGGCGCGAGCGCGGGTCTGCTGTTCGCGGTCGGACTCTGTGGTGCGTCGCTGCTCGGCGCGGTGATCATGCCGCTCTCGACGTCGTACGCGATCTGCGAGGCCTTCGGCTGGGAATCCGGCATCAGCAAGAACTTTCGCGAGGCGCCGGTGTTCATGAGCCTGTTCACGCTGCTGCTCGTGCTCGGCGCGGTCGTCGTGCTCATCCCCGGGATCTCGCTCATCCCGCTCATCATCTCCGCGCAGATCGCGAACGGGGTCCTCCTCCCGATAATCCTCGTCTTTATCCTCCGGCTCGCCACCGACCGCCGCGTCATGGGCGATGCCGTGAACGGGCGCGTCGCGACCGCCCTCGGTTGGGGCGTGGCGGCGCTGGCCGGTTCGCTCTCACTTGGGTATCTGTTCGCCTCCGTCTTCGCTACTTAGCGAGCGGTCAGTCGCGTCCGCGTGTCACCGTACTGACATGAGGCTCGTTGCGGCGATCTCACTCGCCATGCTGCTCGCCGCGGCGTGCACGTCCACGCCGCAGCCGGAGTCCGGTCCGCCGGCGGCCAACCCCGGCATCGTCGCGCCCGCGGCCGCGGTCGTGGCCCGGGCGGCGAGCGTTGCCGCGGACCACCGCTACGTCGCGCTCTCGGACGGGCAGACCGGCCGGATCCTCCTCGTCGATCTCGCAAAGGGCACGAGCACGGAGGTCGTGGCGGCGCGCGGTTCTCCCGGACGGCCCTACTACGCGCCGCCCTTCAGCGAGTCGGCCGACGGGAAGCGGCTCCTCGTCGCCGCCGTCGGGCCGGCGGAACGGTCGGCTCTGTATCTCATCGATGTCGCCGCCGGGCGCGCGACGCTCCTTTATGAAGACGAAGAGATCTGGGCCGTTGGGCCGCTCCACGGCGTGATCAGTCCGGACGGCGCGCGCTACGCATTCCATGGGCACGACGGTGTGCGCGTCGGCGATACCGCGGGCGGTCCCACGCGGCTGTTCGCCCGGGATGAGGATCCCGCCGACATGGCGAAGATCTGGTACCCGCTCGCATGGTCGGTCGATCGGAGCGCGATCGTCCTCGCGCAGGGCGCCGACACGGTCACACGCGTCGCGGCGTTCCGCGCGGCGAACGGCGAGCAGTACTGGACCGGCACGGGCTCGCAGGTCAGCTGGCGGGGGAAGGCACCGTTCCTCGCGGTCGCGGGCAGTGCCGGCGCGTTCGGCGGGGAGAATCGCGTCTACGCCGTCGATCCGAACGACGGGCAGATCCGCGATCTCGAGCCGCTCGGGACAAAGTCCTTCGGCTCGATCGCGTGGCACCCGAGCGCCGAGCGCGTCCTGTACACCGCCGCGGATGGTCCCTTCGCGGAGGGCGACGCGTACACGCGGGCTCTCGCCGAGGACGTTCCGAAGCGCGTCGACTCGCCGAAGAAGATCTGGGAGGCGTGGTGGTCGAGCGACGGGTCGCGGATCTACGCGACCGCGGCGCGCGGAACGACCGCGGCCACTCCAGGCGTTGGCGACGTCGACATCCTCGAGCTGCCGGGCGGCCGCGTCGTCGCCTCCGTGTGCCGCGCCGATCCGCGCGGGGAGTGCCGCTGACGTCGACTCACGTACACGGCTTGACTAGGAAGTCACGCGCCTACCGAGGCTGGTCGAGCACCTCGCCATACGCGTCGAGCCACCGGTCGGGATTCTCCTGGAAGATGAGCTTGCAGCGGTCGCGGTCAAACTCGTAGTAGCGACCCTCGTAACGCAGACGGATCCGTCCAACCTCGAGCACGCTCTTGCACACGACGCAGACCGCCGACATCAGATCGGCTCGAGCTCGAGAAGCGGCTGGTGCGCGCGCACGAGCTGACCGTTCTCAGCGAAGATCCGCTTCACCTTCCCACCCGCGGTCGAGCGGATCTCGTTGAACAGCTTCATCGCCTCGATCAGCGCGATGACGTCGCCCTTGTTCACGACCGCTCCGATCTGGACGAACGGCGGCGCCTTCGGCGTGGGCGACCGGTAGAACACCCCGGTGAGGGGCGCGTTGACCGTCGGTAGCTCGCTCTTGGTCTGCTGATCCGGTCCGGTGACCGTGACGCCGGCGCGTGCCTGCGCCGGCGCGCTCTGCACAGCGGCCGGCGCGGGTGCGCCGTTCTTGCTCACCTTCACGCGCAGCCCGCCGCGGCGGATCTCGAGCTGCTGAACATCCTCAGCGGCGAGCCGCTGCAGGAGCTCGGTCACGAGCGCGTTGGCGTCCACGCGAACCTTCTTCGGATCCGCCATCTCTACGTCCAGCGCCGCAGCAGGAGCGCCGCGTTGTGGCCGCCGAAGCCCATCGAGTTCGACAGCGACACGTCGACCTGCTGCTTGCGCGCGACGTTCGGCACGTAGTCGAGGTCGCAATCGGGATCGGGCACTTCCTGATTGATGGTCGGCGGCAGCACGCCGTCGCGCATCGCCAGCACGCAGAAGATCGCCTCGATCGCGCCGGCGGCACCGAGCGTGTGGCCGATCATGGATTTCGTCGACGACACCGCGAGCTTGTACGCATGGTCTCCGAAGAGCGTCTTCACCGCAGCGGTCTCGGACCCGTCGTTCGCCGGCGTCGAGGTGCCGTGCGCGTTGATGTACCCGACATCGGTCGGAGCGATGCCCGCACCCTCGATCGCCATGCGCATGGCGCGCACGGCGCCCTCCCCGCCCTCAGCCGGTGCGGTGACGTGGTGGGCGTCCGCGCTCTGACCGTAGCCGATGAGCTCCGCGACGATGTGTGCGCCGCGCGCCCGTGCGAACTCGAGCTCTTCGAGGACGACGCATCCGCCGCCCTCGCTGAACACGAAGCCGTCGCGCTCCTTGTCGAACGGTCGCGAGGCCTTCTCGGGTGCGTCGTTGCGGCGCGACAGTGCGTGAGCCTGGTTGAACGCCGCGATCGCGATCTTGATGAGTCCCGCTTCGGAGCCGCCCGCGAGCATCACGTCGGCCTGCCCGCGCCGGATCACCTCGGCGCCTTCGCCGATCGCGTGCGCGCTCGACGCGCAGGCGGAGACGAGACCCATGTTCGGGCCTTTCGCGCCGAACTTCATCGCGATCTCGCCCGCGGCCATGTCGATGATCATCATCGGGATCATGAACGCGGAGACCCGCCGCGGGTCCTTCGCGTGCGACAGGACGTTCTCGACCACGGTGCTCACACCGCCGATGCCGGATCCGAACGCGACCCCGACGCGGGGCGCGAGGTCCTTTGTGATCTCCAGCTTCGCGTCGGCGAGCGCCTGGGACGCCGTGGCGACAGCGAACTGCGCGAAGCGGTCCGCGCGGCGGGCCTGTTTGCGGTCCATGTACTCGAGCGGATCGAAGTCACGTGCCTCACCACCGATCGTCGTCTCGAGACCGGTCGGGTCGAACCGCGTGATCGGACCGATCCCGCTGCGGCCCGCACGTATGCCTTCCCACGTCTTCGCGACCGAGCCACCCAGCGGAGTGATCATTCCGAGGCCGGTCACGACAACGCGCCGTCGCTCACCGTCGCGCATGTGCCGAGTCTACGTGCGTGAGGCCTGGACGACGCGGATGCCGTCGAAGCGCGCTCCGGTCGGATGCACGTCATGGTCGTCGAGCGAGCGGAAGACCGTTGCTCGTCCCTTTCCAACGACGCTCCACTCACCGGCACGTTCGACGATCGCGGTGTCTTCGTCGATACCCAGCATCCGATGTCCCTCGGGCCAGATGTGTGCCCAAGTGCGCCACAGCTCGACGGGAACAGCATCGAAATGCGGCGCGACGAAGATGCCTGGTAGGAGCCCGAGCGCGTCTCGGACCGCCACGCGCCGAGGGAGACCGGTCTCATCGAGCCCGTCCGGAAAGTGAAAGGTGCGACTTCCGAGCATCATCGCGCCTGCGCTCGAGCCCGCGAGCACGGCGCCCGCGCGATGCCGCGCGAGGACCGCCGACCAGAACGGCGTACCGGAGAGCGTTTCCACGAGGTGGCCAGGCTTGCCGCCCGAGAAGTAGATCAAGTCCGCGTTCGCGATCGCTGCGGAGTGCCGCGGATCCTCTGCGTCGACGCGGTTCAGGACCATGACCCCTGTCGCCTCGGCGCCGAGATCGGCGAAATGCGCGGTGCCCATCTCGATCCAGGACTTCGGTGTGTCCTCGAGTCCCGCCGCGGTCGGGACGATCGCGACGCGGACGGTGCGCGAGCCGATATCGGCGAGGATCCCGCGATCCACATCCAACATGGCGGGCGTGAACTCGCCGGAGCCGCACAGCACGAGTGGTCCGCGCGTCATGCCGACACCAGGATCCGGTGGAACCGCTTGTACATACGGTCGTGATTCTTGCGGCTGCGCTTATCGCGCTCCTCTTCGGGCAAGGCCTCCCAGGCGCGGTGAACGTGCCGCACGGCGTGCTCGACCCCCACCGCGACGGCACGCTGCCCGCGCTCGCGCACCGCGCAGGAAACCGCGATGTCGAGATTTCGGTAGAAGCGGTACCGCTCGTCGAACCCACCTATCGCCAGCAAGGTGTCGCGCGCCGCCGCCTGGCAGTACCCCTGGATCGCGTCGCATCTGCCCTCGGTCACCTCGTCGAACTGCCTGAGATCCTTCGTGCGCAGCCCCCACGGCCCGGCGATGCCCGCGCCCGAGTGGAGGGTCGCCTCGAGCACCGTGAACAGGTCGCCGAGTAGCTCCACCGAGGGGTCTAGCTGCAGCAGCAGGCGTCCACGCGCGATACGCAGGAGCGCGTTGCGACCGGCGCCCTCACCGAGGTCGCGGTCGGCGTGGATGACCCGGACGCGCTCGCCCGATGCGAGATGGTCCAGTCGCGCGGCGCTTCGGTCGCTCGAGCCCTGATCCAGGACGAGCAGCTCGACGTCGGCGGGGGCGAACCGCAGCGCGGCGCGCACGCAGCGCTCGACATCCTCCGGCCACTCGCGCGCCGTCACAGCGATCGTCCACTCGCGCGTCGCGGGTTCGGCCGTGCGGTCGTCGAGCTCGCGCGGCGATGCGATCGACGGTCGCGTTCGGCGACCGATCCTTCGATCGGCGCGCGCGACGAGCGTCGCGTCGCGGCCGTGATCCTCGAGACGGAGGCCGTCCGCGTGCGCTCGCAGCACGTCCGCCGCGGCATAGTCGCCGGACTCCCGCGCCCGCGCGTGCTGCGCCAACGCGGCGAGAACGAGGGCCGGGGCGTCGTCGCGCTCGCGCGCGACGGAGTCGAGCCCAAGGCCGAGGATCGAATCGGCCTCCAGCATCAGGTCAAGCTTCGAGCGCGCCGGCAACGAACGAGAGCGCGTCGCGAGCTGCAGGACCTCGAACGCCCGCGGCAGATTCAGATCGCTCGCGAGCTCGGCGCGGAATAGCTGCGACCACGCCTGCCGCATCGAGTCGTTGCGTTCGCCGCCGGCGAGCTGCGACCAGTGCCGCACGCGCTGCCGCAGATGGTCGAGCCCTTCGGCGGCCTGGCGCAGCGCGGCGACGCTGAAATGCATCCTTGCGCGGTAATGCGTCAGCAGGCACTGGTAGCGGAACGCCAGCGGGTCGAGGCCGAGCGCCTCGATCTCGTGGATCTCGAGCGTGTTCCGCGCCGACTTCGCCATCTTCACGCCGTCCGCGAGCAGGTGCTGGCCGTGCACCCAGGTGCCGACGACCGGATGCCCGAGGGCTCCTTCAGACTGCGCGATCTCGTCCTCGTGGTGCGGGAAGATGTTGTCCACGCCACCGGTATGCACATCGAACCGTTCGCCGAGGTACTTCGTGCTCATCGCCGAACACTCGATGTGCCAGCCGGGAAAGCCGGGCCCCCACGGCGAACTCCACACGAGCGCGCTGCGCGTCGGCTCCGCGCGCTTCCAGAGCGCGAAGTCGGCGGGGTTCCGCTTGTTCGGATCGACCTCGGACCTGACGCCCTGCCGAAGCGCTTCGCCGACGTTCCCCGACAGCCGGCCGTACCCAGGGAAGCGCTTCACCGCGTAGTAGACGGTCCCGTCCACCTCGTACGCGAGCCCTTTCGCGAGTAGCTGCTCGATGAGCGCGATCATCTCGGGCACGTGAGCCGTGGCGCGCGGGTACACCGTCGCCGGAAGGATGCCGAGCCTGCGTTCGTCCTCGCGGAACGCCGCCTCGTAGAACTGCGCGACCTCGGCCGGCGTCTTGCCCGCGGCGAGCGCCGCCGCGATGACCTTGTCCTCACCGCGGTCGACGGCGTCCTGCCGCATGTGCCCGACGTCGGTGATGTTCTTCACGCTCGTGACGCGGTAACCGAACAGCTCGAAGGTGCGCCGCAGCCAGTCGGCGAGGAGGTACGAGCGGAGATTGCCGACGTGCACCGGTCGGTAGACCGTCGGCCCGCAGGTGTACATGCGAATCTCGCCGTCGTTCGCCGGTACGACCGGCTCCACGCGGCGGGTCAGCGTGTTGTGGAGACGTATCTGCACGCGGCCTCCCCTACGCGTAAAGGCTAACGCCGCTCAGTCGCGGAGCATTCCGTCGATCACCTTGCCAAATGGGTCGCCGCGCCGCGGGCGCCGGAGGAGATGGGATAGTTAGCAAGGCTAAGCAATGCAATCGGGGAGGCCGTGATGGCAGCGCAGTTCCTCGAGGCGGTCAAGAAGGGCGATCGCGCGACGGTGGATCGGATGCTCGAGGCCGACGCATCGCTCGCGTCCGCGAAAGACGAGCAGGGCACGTCGGCCGTCCTGCTCGCGCATTACTACGGGAAGTCGGATGTGGCCGCCGCGCTCTTGTCCCGCGCGACCGCGCTCGACGTGTTCGAGGCCGCGACCGCCGGCGATGCGAGGCGCGTGACCGTATTGGTCGATGCGGATCGCTCGCTCGCCGACGCGGTGGCGCACGACGGCTACTCACCGCTCGGGCTCGCCTCCTTCTTCAAGCGCCGCGACGTTGTGAAGGCGCTCCTCGAGCGCAGCGCGAAGCCGAACGTGCCCTCACGTGACCAAGGCTTCACGCCGCTCCATTCGGCCGTCGCGACGGACGCGGGCGCGAGCGAGCGCGACATCGTGCGCCTCCTGCTCCAGGCCGGTGCCGATCCGAACCTGAAGAGCCGGGAGGGCGGCACGCCGCTGCACAGCGCCGCCTTCACGGGCAACCTCGAGATCGCCGAGCTGCTGCTCGCTTACGGAGCGGATCCGCACGCGACCGATGCGAAGAGCCTTACCGCGCTCGACATCGCCCGCGACATGCGGAACGTCGAGGTCGCGGCGCTCTTGCACCGCGCGGTCACGAAGGGGAAGCGCCCCTAGAGGATCGTTTCTCCGAGCGCGCTCGCGACGAGCTCGACGGCCAGCGCCGCGGTGCGATTGCTCTGATCGAGGATGGGATTGACCTCGGCGACCTCGACCGAGCGGAGCTTTCCCGATGCCGCGAGCATCTCCATCGCCAGCTGCGCCTCACGGTAGGTCAATCCGCCACGCACCGGCGTCCCGACCCCCGGTGCTTCGTCGGGATCCAGCGCGTCCATATCGAGCGAGAGGTGGATACCGTCGCCTTTGCCAGCGACGGCGATGGCCCGCTCCATCGCCGGTCCCATGCCCAGGCGATCGATGTCGGCCATCGTGAGCGCGGTGACGCCTGCCTTCTTGATGTTGTCGCGCTCGCCAGGATCGACATCGCGGAGCCCGAGGAGCACGCCGCGGTCACCGCTGGTGGTGCCGCGGAGATCCGCGGGGAACGGGTCGCCCGCGAGCCCCAGCGCGACCGCGAAAGGCATCCCGTGCACGTTCCCCGAGGGCGAGGTCTGCGGTGTGTTGATGTCGCCGTGGGCGTCGATCCAGATCACCCCGGGCCTCTTCCCCGCCCGAGCGAGGCCGGCGAGCGTGCCAATCGCCATCGAGTGGTCGCCTCCGAGCACGAGGGGGATGTTGCCGGCGCGTACGATGTCCGCGACGATGGTCGCGAGCTCTTCGCACGCGCGCACGATCTCCGCGACGTTGTGCGCGCGCGGACCGCGCATCAGGCGCTCGGCGTCGACCTTCTTGTACGCATGGGTGGCGAGGCCCTCGTCGGGATCCGCGACGCGGATGTTCCCGCGGTCGCGCACGCGAAAGCCGACCTCCGAGAGCTTCGCCACCAGGCCGCCGTAGCGGATGCCGGATGGACCCATGTCGACGCCACGGCGGTTGCCACCGAGATCCATCGGCACGCCGATGATCTCGATGACCGGACGCGCCTCCATGCGGCGGATCCTCTCGGGATCGGGCTCGCGCATGAAGCGCTCTCCGCTCACCGCGCGGTCTGTCTCGCAGTCGCAGCGCGCGGCTGGAAGATGGCCTGGATGACGCCCTCGGCGGCGAGCTCTTCGCCGACGAAGGCGCGCACGTTCACGCGCGCGTAGCCACGCCGCATCTTGTCGACGACGGCCTCGTACCTCGCCGTGTCGCCCGGTCGCACGATGCGC
The DNA here is from genome assembly GCA_031395235.1 of Chloroflexota bacterium. GTDB lineage: Bacteria > Chloroflexota > Limnocylindria > P2-11E > P2-11E > CF-39. The sequence goes on along the minus strand of JANNUM010000281.1, from coordinate 6,001 downwards.
TTGAAATGCATCTCGTCGATGCCGGCGAAGAGTCCGAGGCCCTCGCGGTACTCCGGCAATGCCATGGCCATCACGGTCGCGGCCTGGGCGAGCGATTCGACGAGGATGACGCCCGGGACGATCGGGTTGCCCGGGAAATGACCCTTCAAATACCACTCCTCGCCCGTGAAGGTGTGCTCGGCGACGGCCCGTACTCCGGGCTCGAGCTCGGTCACACGGTCGATCAAAAGAAATGGATCGCGATGCGGAATGAGTGCTTCGATGCCGGCACGGTCGAGCGTAGTCACGTCGTGGCGAGTCTATCGAGGCTCAGACCTTGGCCCGGAGCAAGGCCTCGTCGGTCCAAGCGATGAATCGGGTGGCTCGCTCTAAGCCGTCGCGAGCCTCGGCAAGCGTGGCACGGCGGGCTTCATACGCGACAAAGTTCTTCCCGGCGGGCGAGCTCTCGCCCACTGACTGCCACCGCCGATGGAAGCGCCACCAAGGCGCGCAGGACCCGAACGTGGCTGCGTCTAATTCCGTTCAGCCGGCGATCGCATCGACCCCCACGGTGTCGATGAGGTGCGTCGTGACCTGACCCGACCGGAACAGCTCGCTTCCGAGGATCTTCTTGTGCGCCGGGATGTTCGTCGTGACGCCGACGATGGTGAACTCGTCGAGCGCCCGCTGCATCCGCGCGACGGCTTCGGCGCGGTCGCGGCCCCACGCGATCACCTTCGCCAGCAGCGAGTCGTAGTAGGGCGGGACCTCGTAGCCCTGGAAACAGTGAGTATCGATGCGGATGCCCGGCCCGCCAGGTTGCAGCCAGGTCGTCAGCACACCGGTCGAGGGCGCGAAGTTCTGCTCGCTGTCCTCGGCGTTGATGCGGCACTCGATCGCGTGGCCGCTCACCCAGATCTGCTCCTCGCTGAAGGAGAGTGGCTGTCCGGACGCGAGCGCTATCTGCTCCTTCACGAGGTCGATGCCGGTGGTCATCTCGGTCACCGTGTGCTCGACCTGAATGCGTGAGTTCACCTCGATGAAGTAGTACTCGCCGGCCGCGTCGACGAGGAACTCGAACGTGCCGACGTTGCGGTAGCCGAATCGGACCGCGGCATCGACCGCGCGGCGCGCGATCGCCTGCCGGAGCTCCTCGCTGATCGACGCGGACGGGGCTTCTTCGATCATCTTCTGGTGCCGGCGCTGGATGGAGCATTCGCGCTCGCCGAGACAGATGCCGCTGCCGTACTCGTCCACCGCTATCTGCGCCTCGACGTGCCGCACGCCCTCGAGGCAACGTTCGACATAGAGCCCCGCGTCTCCGAAGGACGCCTTCGCTTCCGTGCTCGCCTGGTCCCACAGCTTCTGCAGCTCCTGCGGCGCGGTCACCTTGCGCATGCCACGGCCGCCGCCACCGGATCGCGCCTTCAGCATGATCGGATACCCGACGGCCTCCGCGATACGCAACGCCTCGGCCATCGTCTTCACCGGACCATCAGAGCCCGGGATCACCGGCAGGCCGAGCTTCTTCATCGCCACGCGCGTGGCGACCTTGTCGTGGAAACGCCGGAGGACCTCGGGCGGCGGACCGATGAACACCAGTCCGTGCTCCTTGCAGACCTCGGCGAAGTCGGCGTTTTCGGCAAGGAAGCCGTAGCCCGGATGGATGGCTTGCGCTCCACTGATGAGCGCGGCCGACATGATCGCTGGGATGTTGAGGTAGCTCTCGCGCGCGGACGCCGGCCCGATGCAGATCGCCTCGTCGGCGAGGTGCACCGGAAGGCTGTGCGCATCGGCCTCGCTGTACACGACCACGGTCTGGATGCCGAGCTCGCGGCACGCGCGGATGACCCGCAGCGCGATCTCGCCTCGATTGGCGATGAGGATCTTAGCGAAGGACAGTGAGCGCCTCCTCCAGTGTCTTCACGTCAGACACGTTCGCGGTCCGCGCTTGCGGGAGGATCCGTTTCGCGAGCCCGGTGAGGACGCTCGACGGACCGAACTCAACGAACGCGGTCGCGCCCTCTCCCTGCGCACGGCGCATGCAGGCAGCCCACTGTACTGGAGACCACAGCTGTTTCTCCAGCAATGACGGGAGATCCGCCGCATGTTCGTGCACCTGTGCATCGACGTTTGCGACGACTCGGTAACGCAGGGCGCTAAACCGCGTCGCTTTGATCGCCTTCGCGAGCTCCGGTCCGACCGGGCGCATCGCGGGCGAGTGGAAGGCGGCGGACGTGCGCAGCGGGATCACGCGTTTCGCGCCTGCACTCTTCAACGCCGCGCTCGCGCGGTCGAACCCGTCTGTCGGACCGGAGATGACGACCTGACCGGGCGCGTTGTCGTTCGCGACGACAAGACCCGTGCCTTCGATCGCGCTCGCGACCCTGTCCCCATCGAGACCGATGACCGCGAGCATGCCACCCGAGGGATCGGCTTCTTGCATCAGCTCGCCGCGGCGCCGCACGAGGACCGCAGCGTCCGCGAGCGTGAGAGCGCCCGCGGCAACGAGCGCCGTGAACTCGCCCAGCGAGTGCCCTATCGCGACGACCGGCTCATCGAGACCGCCCGCCGCTTCGTCCGCGGCGCGCAACGCGGCAATCGACGCGGTGAGCAGCGCGGGCTGCGTGTTCGCGGTGCGGTCGAGCTCGCTCTGCGGTCCATCCCAGCAGAGCCGGCGCACATCGAAGCCGAGCGCGTCGCTCGCTTCGTCGAACGCGCGCGCCGCGCTCGCGTACCGCTCCGCGAGCTCGCGGCCCATGCCGACGGCCTGGGAACCCTGACCGGGAAAGAGCCATGCGACACCGCTCCCCATGGACGCGGAATGCTAATCGGCCAGCTTCGCTGGCCTCATCTGCTTGGCGTGTGCGCTTCGCGCACGCCGCAGTAGGAGGGTGCGCCGCCTAGCGGCGCTTCATCGCCGCCGCGTAGTCCGGGAAATAGCGCTCGATCGTGCCGAGGTCGAACTCGCGCAGGATGGACGTGTTCGACTCATGATCGAGCAGGAATTCGAACGAGCGTCGCAGCAGCTCGTGCACGTCGCCGCCGCCGTAGCGCTCGAGCTCCGCGGGGGAGACACGAACGACGTGCGACGTCTTCGTGGGGGCGGTCACCGTAACGTGCGCGAGCCAGCCGCTCCCCGAGTCGCTGTAGTTGATGTCGATCTTTCGTGCTGCCATCAGCGGAGCGTGATCACCAGAAGCGGCTGACCGTACTCGACCGGCGCGCCGCCGGCGACGAGGACCTCGCGGACCTCTCCGTCGGCGGGAGCGACGATCTTCGCGACGTGGCCGAGCGATTTGATCCCGCCGAGGACGTCACCGCGCGACACCGCGTCGCCGGCCTGCCACTCGCGCTCAGGGTTGAAGATGCCGACGGTCGTCGCGTGCACGCGCTGCGTCGGCAGCCGTACCGGCTGGGCGTCGCTCGCCGCGGCGGGCCGATCGGTGGTCGCGAGGCTCGCGTCGGGCCGCGCGGCGCCGCGCCGCGTGACGGAGACGGCGAAGTTGTCGGCCTCGACCTCGATCGTCACCGCGGCTGAGCCGTCGGCGAGACGCATGAGGTCGTCCAGCAGCCCGAGGACGTGATCGGTGTCGCTCAGGAAGTGGCTCGCTTCACGATGCGTCGCCACCACGAGTCGGGCGGCGGTGGTGGCGCCGCCGTGACCCCAGGCTCGACGACCGCGCCGAAGGCGCGGAAACGTTCGTAACGCGCTGAGAGGAGATCGGCCGCGGGCACGCGCTCGAGCTTGGCGAGCTGCGCCGCTAGCGCGGTGCGGATCGCCGCCGCGGTGGCGGGGTGGTCGGTGTGCGCGCCACCCGCAGGCTCGGGGATGAGCGCGTCGACGACACCGAGCTCGAGCAGGTCGGGGCCCGAAAGACGCATCGCCTTCGCGGCGCGCTCGGCCTCCGCGGGGCTGCGCCACAGGATGGCCGCGCAACCCTCGGGCGAGATGACCGAGTAGATCGCGTTCTGGAGCGCGAGAACGACGTCACCGACGCCGAGCGCGAGCGCGCCGCCCGAGCCACCCTCGCCGAGGATGACGACGATGATCGGCGTCTGCAGCCGAGACATGAGGAGGATCGACTGCGCGATCGCCTCGGCCTGTCCGCGCTCCTCGCCTTCGGGACCCGGGTAGGCGCCGGGCGTGTCCACGAAGGTGATGAGCGGCAGGTGGAACTTCTCCGCGAGCCGGTACAGGCGCATCGCCTTGCGGTACCCCTCCGGGTGCGGCATGCCGAAGTTGCGCGCGATGTTCTCCTCGGTCGACGCGCCTTTCTGTTCGCCGACGACGACGACCGGCTGGCCGTCGAGGTCCGCGATCCCGCCGACGATCGCGGGGTCGTCGCGGAAGCCTCGGTCGCCGTGCAGCTCGTTGAAACGATCGAAGACACGCCCGATGACCTCGAGCGTGTGCGGACGCTGGATGTTACGCGCCGCCTGCACCGCCTCCCACGGGCTCGCCCGCGACGCGAGCTGCGCGGGCTCGGTGATGAGGTTCGCGTCCTCCGGGAGGTGGCCGTTGCCCTCCACGGTGCGCTTCGTGCCGACGAGGCGGTCGAGCATGGACACGGTCAGAGGCTCCAGCGCAGGTCGCGCGACGCCGCGCGGAACGCGGTGAGGAAGAGCGCAAGCCGCTCGCGCAGCTGCGGCCGCGGGACGATCTGGTCGATGAAGCCTCGCTCGAGGAGGAACTCCGCCTTTCCGAACCCCGTCGGCAGCTTCTCGCCGACCGTCCCGCTCGTCACGCGCTCGCCGGAGAAGCGTATGAGCGCGCCCGGCTCGGCGACGATGATGTCCCCGAGCGACGCGAAGGATGCGAGCACGCCGCCGGTGGTGGGATCGGTGATGACGCTCACATACGGAAGCCGCGCCTGGTCGAGCCGCGCGAGCGCGCCGAGGATCTTCGCCATCTGCATGAGCGCGATCGTGCCCTCCTGCATGCGCGCGCCGCCGGAGGCGGACACGATCACGAGCGCCCTCCGCTCCGCGAGCGCGCGCTCAGCGGCGCGCGTGATCTTTTCGCCGACCACCGCGCCCATTGAGCCGCCCATGAACTCGAAATCCATCACTGCGAGGATGACCGGGTTGTCCCCGATCGTCGCCTCACCGGTGATGATCGCGTCCTTCTCGCCGCTCTTCGTCTGGGCGGCGGCGATCCGCTCCGGGTACGGCTTGCTGTCGGTGAAGCCAAGTGGGTCACCGGAGGTCAGCGCGCCGTCATGCTCGTGAAAGGAGCCCTTGTCGACGAGGAGCTCAACACGCTCTCGCGCGCCGAGCCGGAAGTGGTGCTCGCACTTGGTGCACACGCTCAGATTGCGCGCCAGCTGCTTGTTGAAGAGCATCTCGCCGCAGTTGGGACACTGCGTCCACAGGTGAGAGGGGAACTCATTCGGCTTGCGACCGAACGGCATCCGCAATCTCACCTCGCGTCTTCCTCACGGTACCAGCAGAGGCCAACGACGCCCGGCCCGGTGCGGGCGCCGATGACCGGCCCGGCCTCGGCGATCCAGTGCTCGACGCAGTGATAGCGCTGTTGCACCCAATCGGCCACGTCGCGGGCGCGCTCGGGCGCGTTCGTGTGGAGCGTGCAGGCGTGGATGCGCGCGCCTTCGGGAACACGCGCGGCGACGAGCTCCTTCATGCGCTCGACCGCCTTCTCCCGAGTCCGAACGCGGTCCGCGGGATAGATGACGCCGTTCGCGACCTCGAGGATCGGCTTCATCTTCAGCATCGAGCCGAAGAGGGCCTGCGCGCCGCTCACCCGCCCCGACCGTTTCAGGTACTCGAGTGTGTCCGCGACGGCGTAGATCGGGATCTTGCCCGTGAGCCTCGTGGCGAGCGCGACAGCCTGCTCGAACGAGCCACCGCCACGACGGAGGCGCGCACACGCGGTCGCGATGAGCGAGATGCCGCCGGCGAGGGAGCGCGTATCGATGACCTCGACCGTCACGCCAAGGATCCCCTGTGCCGTCGTGCTCGCGACCGAGTACGTGCCGGAGAGCTCCGTCGCGATCGTCAG